>JAJYRW010000035.1 GCA_021793895.1 Actinomycetes bacterium | reverse complement strand
CTGCCTCTCTACGGCCAAAACCTCCGGGCCTGCAGTCACTCCGGCCTCAACGAATTCCACAAACCGCGGGCACGCCTGGGTGGTTAAGGTGAGGTCGACTGCCGCGGTAAAGCTCTCTTCATAGGCGCCGGACTCAATGGTGGCCTTGGTGGCAATCAGTCCGATACGGCCGGTATTCGATACGCGCACCGCTCGACGCACCGCGGGCTGAATGACCTCCACCACCGGGATTCCCATGCCGTGCCAGTATCTTTCGCGCGCATCGCGCAGCGCCGCTGAAGAAGCGGTGTTACAGGCAATTACCAGCATTTTTACGCCCTGGTCGACCAGATCGTCCATGACCGCCAGCGCGTGTCGGCGCACGTGTTGCAAAGACTGCGACCCGTATGGGCTGTGCGCGGTATCGCCGACATAAATGACTGATTCGTTCGGCAGCTGGTCCATGACGGCGCGGGCCACGGTCAAGCCGCCCACGCCGGAGTCAAAAATGCCGATTGGTGCCTTAGTCACAACGCTTCAGCCTAATGGGCATCGCCAAGCATTTGTAAGCCGGAAATGAGTGATTCTTGCCACCACGCCAAAACGTCGCTGATCTGCAGGAGCCCGGCTCGCTGGTCGGGCTCTTCGCCCAGTTGGAATTGCAGGCGCAGTGATTCCAGATCATCACTTGTTTCAATTCCCAGCCGCTGGCCCACCACCAGTCGGATATCGGTAATTGCAGCCATAAATTCCTCCGCCTGCCCCGCATTAAGTCGCAGCAGCGGACCGTTTTCAGGCTGCAAATACACCCAAAACCGCACTAGCCGATCGCCCTTGCGCATGCGCAAACCAGTCTGGGTTAAACGCCGATATTCATCATCGATGGCCGGGTCTTCCGACACGGGTGGCAATAACCGCTCCACCGCCGGGTCGGCCGGCGGCCCCACCATCTCCGGCCCATCCGTATCGGCCATTTGAAGTGCGCGGGTGATCTCCTCCCACTGATCCTCCACGTCACTGCTCGGGCCAGATGCGTCATCAAATAGGCCGAGCTCGCCCGCCCGCTGGGCCACATCTATTCCGAGCAACTCGGCCACTTCGGAGGCGAGATGGGCGAGGACTTCCCGCTCGTCGTCCTCAATTATCGTTTCTAACTTGCCCGCTACCACCCGAAACGCATCCATCAGCCGTCCCCCGTTTTCTCGATCGTCGCCCACAGGCCATAGGCGTGCATGGCTTCGGCGTGGCGCTCCACCTCTTCGCGGTTCCCGTGCGCTACGGCCGATTTGCCGGCATTGTGCACCTCGAACATCAGTTTCGTGGCCTTTTCATGCGAGTAACCAAAGTGGCGCTGGAACACATACACCACGTAACTCATGAGGTTTACCGGATCGTCCCACACCACAACCGCCCAGGGACGATCCAGGCGCGTGTCGATTGCCACATCGACCGCTACATCGACATCGGGTTGATCTATGCGGGAAATTCCAGTCACCCCTCTACTGTAGGAGTGACGGCTGACATGGGCCGATTCCCACCACAGTCATAGGCTTAGAAGATGCTCACTTCCCTTTTAACGGACCGCTACGAGTTGACGATGCTCCAGGCGGGTTTGCGTTCGGGCGCCGCCCACCGCCGATCAGTTTTTGAAATATTCACCCGCCGCCTCGCGCCCGGGCGCCGCTACGGGGTCGTGGCCGGAACGGGCCGATTTTTAGAGTCACTAGCCGACTTTCGCTTCGAAGAAGAAGAGTTGAACTGGCTCGCCTCACATGAAATTGTCGACGCCCCGACGATCGACTGGCTCGCGAATTACCAGTTCACCGGCAATATTTGGGGCTACCAAGAGGGTGAAATTTTCTTCCCCGGCTCACCCGTGCTGGTTGTTGAGGGGACCTTTGCCGAAGCAGTGGTGCTCGAGACGCTGGCGCTATCAATTTTCAACCACGATTCGGCGATCGCATCCGCCGCCGCCCGCATGGTCAGCGCGGCGGGCGAGCGCCCGTGTTTAGAGATGGGATCGCGTCGCACGCATGAAATTTCGGCCATCGCGGCGGCGCGCGCAGCAGTAGTGGCGGGTTTTGCCGGCACATCAAATCTGGCGGCGGGCATGGAGTATGAAATTCCCACCATCGGAACCGCGGCGCACGCTTTTACGCTCGTCCACGACAGCGAAAAGGACGCATTTAGCGCGCAAATTGACTCACTGGGCGCGGGAACGACCCTGCTGGTGGACACGTACAACGTGGTCGAGGCCGTGCGCACCGCCATCGACGTCGCCGGCCCCAAACTCGGGTCGGTGCGCTTAGATTCGGGTGACCTGGTGGCTCAGGCCCACGAGGTGCGCGCCCTGCTCGATGACCTGGGCGCCCACGAGACCGAAATCGTGGTCACCTCCGACCTGGATGAACACGCGATCGCCGCGCTGGCGCAGGCTCCAGTGGACTCCTACGGCGTGGGAACCTCGCTGGTCACCGGCTCGTCAGCCCCGACCGCGGGAATGGTCTATAAAATCGTCGCGCGGGAAAACTCCGCCGGCAAAATTGAGCCGGTTGCCAAAGCCGGCAGCGGCGGAAAAGCTGGAATTGGGGGCCGCAAGCGGGCGGCCCGGTTACTTGATTCCCACGGCGTCGCGATCGAAGAGGCGATCTGGGCTGATCCCGAATACCGCTGGGAATCCCTGGCCTCCCCCGCCCTACCGTTACCCGATCACGCGCAGGGGCAGCGGGAACTACTTATACCGCTGATTTTGGACGGCGAACTGACCGATCGCTCCATGCTTGGCAGCGCTGGACTACAGCGGGCCAGTGCCCATCACGCAGAAACGAGGGCCGAACTGCCGCGCGCCGCCCTCCGGTTGCAGCGCGGTGATCCGGCCCTCGAAACCGTGAACCTAGCGGTTAGTTAAACACTTCGACCGGCTCGGCCCACCAGGGTAAAGATCAAGCCAACTACTAGGACAACTATTCCCAACCAGATTAGGAAGTTGCCCAAGCCAGCAAAACCAAGGATCGCTAAAACCACGCCAACAATAATCAGCGTCAGCCATAAAGCCACTGCAATCGACCTCCTGTGCGAGTTCGTAACTCGGTGCGGATGTGGCGTGCACCGCGATGACCTTGATCCTTACACCGGCAAGGGTGGCCCGCATCTTGGGGCCGCAGGGCGCGGGATTAATCGCGCCCCAAAAACCATTCGCGCAGGAGTTTGATGCGCCGGGCAATGTCGGTCGGGGCGGCCTCGGCCACGGGTTTGCCGCCCGTGCGCTGGCGCAGCGTGGTGTGAATCGTGGCATGCGGTTGCCCGGAGCGCCGGGCCCACGCCGCCACTAGCGTTGCCAGTTCTTTGCGCATCGCGCGCATATCGCGGTGGGTGAACTGGGCGGTTTCGTCAACCGGTGCGGGGACATCGCGGCCGCGCTTTTTTTGCGATCGCATCTGGCGCGCCTGGCGCTGGCGCAGCAGCGTGGTGACCTGGTTGGCGTCCAACAGGCCGGGGATCCCTAAGAATTCTTGCTCCTCTTTGGAACCAACCTCGGCGGCCGTGCCGAATTCTCCGCCCTCAAAAAGCACCCGATCAAATTCGGCTTGCGCATCGAGGGCCTCAAATTCGCTGAAGAGATCCGGCTCGGTAGCTCCCTGCTGGGCTTGGGCGATGAGCGCTTCTTCGGGCTGCCAGTCCCCGCCGGTAGGGCGGTCGGTGCGATCTAGAGCGTGATCGCGTTCAACCTCGAGCTCGGAGCCCAGTTTTAATAGCGGGCCAACTGAGGGAAGAAAAATTGAAGCGTTTTCCCCGCGGCGGCGGGCCCGCACGAAGCGCCCAACGGCCTGCGCAAAGTACAGCGGTGTTGCGGCGGAGGTGGCGTAGACCCCCACGGCCAGGCGGGGCACGTCCACCCCTTCCGAAACCATGCGCACCGCCACCAGCCACCGCTGGTTGCCGGAAGAAAACTCTTCAATGCGACTTGAAGCGCCCGCATCGTCCGACAGCACCACTACGGGCGCCTCGCCGGATACCTCCTGTAACTGCTGGGCATATTGGCGCGCCACCGTTTGATCGGTGGCGATGACCAACCCGCCCGCATCGGGAATTGCTCGCCGGACCTGGGTCAGGCGGCTATCAGCGGCTCGTAAAACGGAAGGGATCCACTCACCGGCTGGATCGAGGGCGGTGCGCCAGGCCTGGGCGGTTAAGTCTTTAGTAAGGGGTTCGCCCAGTCGGGCGGCTACTTCATCACCGGCGTTCGTGCGCCACCGCATTTGACCGGAGTATGCCAAAAAAATTACGGGCCGCACCACGCCGTCGCGCAGCGCATCGCTGTATCCGTAGGTGTAGTCGGCGCTGGAGCGGCGCACACCATCGGCGCCAATGTCGTAGCGAACGAACGGGATTGCAGCTGTATCGGATCGAAATGGGGTGCCCGTAAGACTTAGGCGCCGCGTTGCCGAATCAAATGCTTCTAACATGGCATCGCCCCACTACAGTGCGTCACCGCCGTGGTGGACCTCGTCCAAGATCACCAGCGTGCGTTCTGCCTGGGTGCGAGCCCGGTGCAAGTACGGGTTGGCCGCCACCTGGGCGTAGGTAACGGCCACCCCGACGTATCCGGCCCCGTGCCGGCCCTGCGCGTTGCGAAATCGCGGGTCTAGGCGCATCCCAGCCCGGCCGGCCGCATCGGCCCACTGAGTTTTGAGGTGTTCAGTGGGGGTGACCACCGTGATGCGACGAATAGTGCCGCGCGCTAATAGCTCGGCCGCTACTGTCAGCGCGAAAGTGGTTTTACCCGCACCGGGTGTGGCGACGGCTAAAAAGTCACGCGGCTCCTGCGCGAGGTACTGTTCCACCGCAGCGGCCTGCCAGGCGCGCAGTTTTCGGGCAGTTCCCCACGGAGCACGCCCCGGAAAGGCGGGCGGAAGGTGTGAAAGGGCGGTGGGGGAAGCGTGGGTAGGACCCGGGGCAGAGCCGGTGGTGGGTTCTTCGAAACTCAACTACCGTCGGCGCCTGAGCCGCTCGGGTCGTTGTCTTGGGGCTCACGCAAGCCCTCATAAATTTCTTTACAAGTCGGGCAGACCGGAAACTTATTCGGATCACGCCCCGGAACCCAGACTTTGCCGCATAGGGCAATTACCGGCTCCCCGGACAGCGCCGAGGACATGATCTTTTCTTTGCGTACGTAGTGGGCGTAGCGCTCGTGGTCGCCCGGTTCAAGCTCTTCCCGCTGCTCGGTCTTTTCAATAACGGTCGTGCCCGTAGACGGGCCCGGACCCAATGGATCTTCTTCGGGAAAAGTTTCACTCATGGCAACCATCCTACGCTTTGCTTCCTACGATCTACAGCCGCGCCCGCGGGTAAATTTCAGGCCCCGGGGCGGTTGTGGTGCATGTGTGCGTAGTAGTCCCGTAGCCGCAGATTGGCGGCGGCTTCTTCATCAACAAACACGGTCGTGTGCTGATGATTTTGTAAGACAGTAGCTGGCCACAGCGCCGATATGGGTCCTTCGACCAGTTGGGCGACAGCTTCGGCCTTACTGGTGCCGGTGGCAATCAAAAGGATCTCGCGGGCCTCCATGATGGTGCCCAGCCCCTGCGTCACCACGTGCATCGGAACTTCTTCGAGGGAACCGAAAAACCGGGCATTATCGGCACGTGTTTGCTTGGTAAGCGTGGTGAGGCGGGTGCGCGAAGTCAGCGCCGAGGCCGGCTCGTTGAAGGCGATGTGACCATCGGTGCCAATTCCCAAAATTTGAATGTCTATACCTCCGGCGTCGCGCATCGCTTCTTCATATGCGGCGCAGGCGGCTGTCATGTCTTCAGCCGTGCCACTGGGAGTGTTTACTGCTTCCCGCGGTATATCCACTAGCGAGACGAATTCGCGCTCAATGACATTGCGGTAGGCCTCGGGGTGGTCTGCGGGAAGTCCGACATACTCATCGAGCAAAAACGCCTGGGTTTGTGCAAATGACAACCCCTCCTCGCGGTGGCGGCGCGCTAGTTCTTGATAGAGCGGTATCGGGCTGGAACCCGTTGCCAAACCCAGCACGGTATCGGGGCGCTGGCTGACGATATCGGTGATGCGGTCGGCGGCAGCCCGAGCGATATCGGCGGGGGTAGGAAGAACGACGACGTCCATTTTTTGCTCCTAGGAGTTCGTGGCGGCGATTTCGGCCCGCAGATGCAAATCGGCACTGGGGTGCACTTGTGCCTCGGTGCGGTGCGCGTTGGCGAGGGTGGGAACGGTGTCTGTCAGGCCACCTCCCAGCAGCGCCGCACCGATGGCGGCAGCGGCTGATCCGGGCGGTAGCAGTTCTATGCGCTGATCTAAGCGCAGCGATTCCAAAAGGCGTGATCCGCGCGCTTGAGCACGCAGCGCCTTTTGAACAACATCAAGTAGGGGTTTGCCCAGTTCGGCAACCCCGCCGCCCAAAACGATTACGTCCACATCCATGCTCAGGGCGGCCATGCGAATAGCGGCGGCAACGCCCACCGCGAATTCATCGCGGATTTTGATGGCTTCGGTATTGCCTTTGGCGGCTTCGGCAAAGAGAGCCGCCGGGGCGGGGCGGGAATTTGTTGTCGACCACTTTCGAGCAATTGCCGTGCCAGATACGACGGTCTCTAAGCAGCCACGCTGGCCGCAGGCACATTTTTCACCAAATGGGTCGACTGGGATGTGGCCGATCTCCCCGGCGGCGCCGTTGGCTCCGGAGCGGGGTTTGCCCTGTAAAACAAAACCAGCGGCCAGCCCGGTGCCAATTGCCAGATATGCCAGGTCGATCTTTCCCAGATCTAGCAGTGCAGTAGCGCCTAGGGCGCCCACGTTCAGATCATTTTCTACATAAACCTGCGCGGCAGGGAACTTCTTTTGAAGGGCAGCACGCATATCAAGACCTTCTTGTCCGATCCCTAAGTTTACTGCGTGTTGGACGGTTCCTGCTGCAGCATCAACTAGACCGGGGATGCCCAATCCAATCGATTTCAGGTTTGATGCAGCGGCGCCTGCAATCTCTAGGAGTTCTTCAATGGCACTTATAACGCTTTGCAGCAGCCCGGGCATCCCATGCCTTGTCGAGCGGCGCACGCGCGCCACAATTTGGGCCTTCTCATCGAGAAGTACCGCTGCAATTTTGGTGCCACCAATATCAAGTCCTACACGAAGACGAGCCCCGGTGCGGAGGGGAGCGCTCACGCAATCAGCCTTTCACTGCACCGGCAAGCGTGCCGGAGTTCACTGGAAAAGATAAAACACACAAAAGTAAATAATCCACGTGCAAGGCCGCCAGCGCTGTCACGACACACCTAACTGCCCAGAAAGTACAAGTACCGCAGCCCCCATGAGGACCGCGTCATCGCCAAGACTTGCCATGCGAATTTCCAAATGCTCACTAACGGCGGCCAGCGTGCGATCTTGAATCGTCTGCAAGGTGGAGTCCAATAGGGCCCCGTCAAAGAGTTGGGCCGGACCACTGACGCGAATTTCGCGCAGGTTCAAGGTGCTAACTACTGGAATCAGCGCGATTCCCAGGCGCTCGCCCGCTGACCGGAGTGCCGCTTCAGTCTCTTCGGGGCCCAGGCCCTCGGTATCGCGGCGCAGTGCCGGAACCCCGAAGATGGTTTCAATGCATCCGCGCCGGCCGCAATCACACAGTTGGGAATTTTCGGGGTCTTCTTGCACGATCATGTGGCCGATTTCACCGGCCGCAAATCGGTGACCCAACAGGAGCGCGCCATCAATGAGGATCCCGGCGCCGATACCCGTTCCGATGCGCAACAGCATCATTCCGGTCGAATCAGCATCGGCGAAAGTGTGCTCCCCCAGCGCCGCCGCGTTCGCATCGTTGTCCACGTGCACGGGCAAGCTCAGCCGCTCGGACAACATGTCGGCCAAGGGAACCTGACGCCAACGCAACTTCGGGGCCTCCAAAACCACGCCTGTTGGCGTAATGACACCGGGCGCCCCCACGCCCACGCCCAAAATCGTGCGATCTGAGCGCGCAACTAGTTCGTGGCACAGCTGGGCAATCGCCTCAACGGCCTCGGCGCCCCGGCGGCCCTTGAGCTTTTCGTCTTGGCGTTGATGAATAGTTCCAGCTAAATCCATTACAGCGCCGCGCACCAGAACATCATCGGTGACTTCAATGCAGATAATGTGAAAATCCTCTTGGCGCAGGCCCACCAGCGTGGCGGGTTTTCCCACCCGCGTCCCGGGCCGGGGCCCTAGGTCTTCAACTAGCCCTTCTGCTTCCAGATCGCTCACCAGGTCCGAGACCGTCACGCGGGTCAGGCCGGTGACCCGAGCCAAATCGGCCCGACTGCCCGGTCCGGAGCGGAAAAGCTGCTGCAGCACCAGGGAGCGGTTGTGAGCACGGGCATGCTCGGGGAGGACTTTTATGGACGGGCGCAGTGCGCGGCCGAGGCTTTGTGCTCGGTTCTCTTCGACGGAGAGGGCGCTGTTCATGTTAATTAGCAAACCATCCTTACTTATTTCGGTCAACTCTATGTGACCAATTCGTTACTGCGTTTGGGGCCACAACTACAGCCACTATCGTGCAAGGAGGCGAAGGTTGGGGCCCCTACCACCGCCACTATCGTGCAGCGAAGCGAATCTGATGCTGCAGGGTTGGTTGTAGGGAAGACCGAAAGCTAAGCAAAGACGCAAAGGGGCCCGAAGCAGTAACTGCCTTCGGACCCCTTTGTAGTGAAGAGAAAAACTATTTCACTACTTCACAGCGTTCTTCAGCGTGCTGCCAGCAGAGATCTTGACTCCGTAGCCAGCTGGGATCTGAATTTCTTCACCGGTGCGCGGGTTACGTCCGGTGCGCGCGGCACGCTCGGTGCGCTCTACCGCGAACAGGCCCGTGACACGCACGGACTCGCCCTTGGAGACGCTTTCAATCAGGACGTCTTGCAGCGCGGACAGCGCGGCATCGGCCTGGGTCTTGTTCAGTTCAGCACGCTCGGCAATCTGTGCAACGAGCTCAGTACGGTTGACGGACACGAAAGTTCCTCTCGTCAGGGTCTTAAAACACGCCATTTAGAACGTGCACTTGGCGAGAATACGGGCATTTGCACATTTTTTGGTACTTTTCGGGCGTTTCGGCTTCGGCGAGTCGAGTGTCAAAACGCATATTTGCCCGAAAATACGCCGCAAAAACGCGCAGTTTTCGCCGGACGTAAAACTGCGTTTGTGCAGGTCAGCGCACTGCAAAGAAGCCTTTGGCACCGCGTTCGGCGTTAACCATGACGTGGTCGACAAATGGATAGTCACCAATTTCCGGAAAAGTCAGTTCTACGAACCCTCCCTGGGCTGTGGAGAGCCCCAGAGCCTGGGACGCCCCCGTAGTTTCGCCAGCACGCAGGAGGTAGCGTCCCTCATGAAATACTGTGTCGAACTGTCCGCCGATGACGTGGAATGACGTACCCCGGTTGGGGCCAGCGGGCAATACCCACACCCGCACGCGATCTTCCACACCGATTTCAATGGGATCGTAGGTGTACTGGTTGGCGTAGCCGTTGAAGACCACCAGATCGGGCTCATCGGCTTGGATCTTTGCTAGGTCTCCAACATCTTCTTGCGCGCCCAGATACATTTCCGACTGCACCATGATGAATTCGTGATCGACTTCATCGAGATCTGGTGGGTCAATGACCACCGCGCCAAACATTCCGTTGGCAATGTGCAGGGACATCGGAGAGGTGGAGCAGTGATACATCCAAATACCCGAGTGTTCAGCGGTAAACGTGTATGTCAGGGTCTCGCCCGGCGCGATCGTGCGCATCGGTTCATTGGGGGCCAGCATTCCGGCGTGAAAATCAAGTGAGTGCCCCAGCGTGCCGGAATTTACCAGCGTGATCTCAAATATGTCACCGACCTTTCCGCGCAGGGTCGGGCCCGGCGCTGTATCGCCAAATTTCCACACTGTCTGCTTCACCCCCGGTGCTACCTCTTGAACTTCTTCCGTAACCTCCAGCGTCACTTCGTGGCGCACCGGTGATTTGCCCTGCTCGGCGGTCTCTTCTAGTGGCGGCAAAACGGGATCGAATCGTTCAAAGTCCGGCCCCGGTTCCGCTTGCAAATCTATATCTGCCGCTGCGGAATCATCAGGTGTCGCGCTGGCGCTATCGCCACCGGAGTGGGCGTCACCGGCCGGAGATTCGGCGTTTTCCGATGTCGCTCCCTGCGGCGCCCCATCGGCATTGGTCGCCAACTCGGCCCCATCGGCGCCGATTACGTTGACATCGAAGACCATTCCCATTTGTCGATGCCCCGCAACCGAACACCAGCCGTCAATTGAACGCCCCACCACCCCCACGTCGATGGTTTCCGCTTCCCCAGGCGCCACGCGGCCGGTGGTATCGCCGGTGTCAAGCACCAGGTCGTGCACGTCATCGTCGGTGTTTACGGCGGTGATGACGAGACGA
>JAJYRW010000034.1 GCA_021793895.1 Actinomycetes bacterium | reverse complement strand
AGCCAATTACTTCTAGATCGCCCCCGCTCTTGCGATACATCTCCTCGGTCGCGTTCGTTATTGCATCCCAGTCCGTGCCGTTTACGTCTTCGATGCTCAAACCCGCTTCCGCCAGCAGATCAGCGTTGGCCATTGTCATTTGAATTGAGTTGAACTCCGGAATGCCGTAGACGCTGCCAGCGAAGGTGACCTGATCGAGCGCCGGCTCACGAAAGACGTCGGTGTCAATCTCTTCACCTTCAATACAGGAGTCCAAAGGAATAACGGCCCCGCGCGAAGCAAACATGCCAATTTGATCTCGATTTGCATTAATGAGGCCCGGTGCGTCGCCACTGGCCACGGCCGTTAAAAACTGTTGAATATCAAGTTCGCCCTCGACCAGATTTAATGTGACACCATCGAGCGCTTCGTCGGCCCGGTTATAGCGCACTTCGGCAATTTCATCACCGACGCCAAAACCCATTATTTCTAAAGATCCCGAAAGGGATTCGTCGGCCGAATAGTCTTCCGGATCACCCATTTCTTCCGGTGTAATGCTCGAACCCTGGGCGCAGGATGCAATCAAAGCACTAATTCCGACGATCGATGCGCCAACGCGCAAATTTTTACTTCGCATTGCAGTGACCTCAATCTGGTAGAGCCGTTAGGTCAACTACGAAACCACTGCGCTAAATGAGGACCTTGAAATCTACGACAACGCGCCATTTAGCTGTCGTGATCGCCATTGACCGATGAAGTTTTTGCGTCGACTCACCCAGTAGACCACTGCTTGGAGCACTTCGCATTAGAAGCGGCTCTAGCTCATCTTGCTATTAGACGCGGCGCTGGCCCCAATTGCGCGCCAGTGCAATGAACACGTCATTCGCCTCCGGCTCCCCGATAGAAACGCGCACACCGGAGCCGGCGAACGGGCGCACCAAAATTCCCGCCTCTTGGGCACTTTGCGCAAACTCCACCGCCTGCTCCCCCAGTGGAAGCCACACGAAGTTTCCCTGCGCTTCGGGAATACTCCAACCCGCATTCGCCAGCGCCGCGGTGACCCGATCCCGCTCATAAACCACGGAATTGACCCGCGACATCAAATCCAGTTCGGCCTGTGGCTCAAGCGAAGCGAGCGCAGCGGCCTGTGCAATACCCGAAACACCAAAAGGGGTGGAAACACTGCGGACCACATCTGCCACTTCCGGGCGCGCCACCGCGAATCCCACCCGTAAATTCGCCAGCCCATAGGCCTTCGAAAACGTGCGTAGCACGACCAAGTTGGGGTATTCCCGCATCAGCGCGGGCCCATCTGCAACCGCACGGTCGCGCACAAACTCCACATAGGCCTCATCTAAAACGACAAGCACATCATTAGGGACGGCGTCCAGCAGCTGCCGTAGTTCTGTTTCGTGGACCGCGGGTCCGGTGGGGTTATTTGGCGAACAAACCACAACTGCGCGCGTGCGCTCGGTGACCGCTTGGGCCATCGCGGGCAAATCGTGCCGGGCATCGGCCGTAAGCGGAACCGGGATGGCGGTTGCTCCGGTAACGCCAACCGCAATTGGATAGGCCTCAAATGAGCGCCAAGCGTAAACGACCTCGTCACCATCACCGGCCACGGCGCTTAATACCTGCTGCAATACCGCAACGGAACCGGTCGAGACCACAATCCCGGCTGCCCCGACCGGACCGGTGCCATCAACGTCAAAGCGCGCACCCAGCGCTTCGGCCACGGGAGCCGCAGTCAGGTGCGGGTAGCGGTGAGCGGAAGTGGCGGCGTCCTTAATTACCTCTAAAACACTGGGAAGCGGAGGGAAGGCCGTCTCATTGGAAGAGAGTTTGAACATGTCGCTTTGGTCCACGCCCGCGCCCGCCACGTACCGCGGTAGCGCCGCGACGGTGGGGCGCACGCGCACCGGTTGAGAAATTTCTTCGCGCTTTTCGCTCATGTTGCTAAGCATCCCATCTCATTTCATGGCACGATCAGCGTATGAGGTTTTTAGTGAAAACTGCCGTAATCGCGGTGTCGATTTGGTTGACCACGCTGCTCGTCTCCGGCGTCAAAGTTGAACCTTCCGACGGCTCCGGGTGGGAGACCGTTCTGACTTTCCTGGTCATCGGCCTAATTTTCACCCTCGTAAATGCCATTGTTAAGCCGATTGTGCAGGTTTTGACCTTCCCGCTGTACATTCTCACGTTTGGCTTATTCACCCTTGTGGTTAACGCACTCATGCTGCTGTTGACCTCGTGGATCTCGACTAAAACCGAGTTCGGCCTGCACGTGGATGGGTTCTGGTGGGCCGTGGGTGGGTCGATCGTGATCTCGCTGTTTAACCTCGTGATTTCCGCGGTGGTCGACCGGCGCTAACGCGCTGGGGCGGAATCAACTCCTGGCGCTGTTCTGCGTCGATTTCGGCTGCTTATTTCTGCTTCGGGGCACCTTTTCAACCTCATACACATGCAAAGTCGATGCGGAACCGGGCTGGCCCAGTGCCGTACCCGCACTTTGTTGCCAGCGCACAACAGAAGGGTTCATAGTTTTGCTGATGCGAGCGGCTGTTTCTTCATAGGTGGCTATGTGGTGTGCGGTAGTAAGATTTAGATCCACGTCATCCGGCAAAACAACTGCGGCATTAGATCGAACCTCGGTCTGGTTTGGCGTGCCGACAAAGGGCACCATTCCCAATCCCGGGACTAAATCCTCATGATGGGAAATATTTAGCACCTGCGTTTCGGTCTCAAACTCCCGTTGAAACGTGCCGGCAACCCTGGCCCCATCCAGCTTCAAACCCGTTGCAGGCGTACCGAAGGTATTAACGCCAACAACGTTGAAGTGTCTTTGCATTTCGGGATCTGCTGCCAGGTTCATTGCATCCATACCGCCCTTACTATGCCCACCAATAACGAGCTCAGTTTCGGGCGGAAGATCCAACTGCATTAACGCCTGCTTTGCGGCTATTAACTGCTCGGTTTCCTGACCTTGAATTGCCCAAATATTTGCTATGCCGTCATTGGGTTGCTTGTCATGCGCAGTCGCGGTGTTCATTCCGGGCAGATAAATAATGGCAGACCGGCGCCCATCGAGATGCGTCAATACTTCGATTGCTATCTGTGATGCATCTTCGTTCCCGCTGTACCGTTCCCCAACTTTTTCGGCTATGCCCGCAATATCTCGCGTTGATTCCGGTAGCGGGCTTTGCTCGACCTTGGTGATGGTTACACCCTGGATTTCGCGGAAATATTCTTCATATATGCGCGCCTCAAAGGTCTTTTGCATGGAGCGCGTCCACGTCGCAAGTGCCGGATTAAATGCCAGGGCCAGCCCGATGGGAACTCGGCTCGCCCCGAATTCTTGCGCGCCCTCAACGAATCCATAAATCAACGCCGCTGCCTCTTCGGACGTGTAATCCTGCCCCAGTGGCACCTCACCGCGAATAATCGCGGCCAGGTCGGCAAACGCGCCAACACCATCCGCAACGCCGTCTTTTTGCCGCCGGAATACTTGCGAGGCGAGATAGGAGGCAATGGGCATTCCCGCTTTCATGCCGTTACGAATTGCACCGCCCCACTCACCCGATAGCAAAGCAATGACGAAACCCTGATTGCCCTGCGTGATGTTGAGAGCAATTTGGACGCTAGGTGCGGGAGTCAGTTGCCCGATGCGCGCGAGGCCGGCCTCGTGCAAGTCTTTGCCGAGCAGTTTTCCTAAGTCGAAGTAGTGGGCAATTCGCCTTTCGTGTTCCTCATACGCTTCGGCGGCTTCGCGCAGACGGTGAGTTAGTTCAACGGTTTCATGCTGGAGGGCAATCAAGCCGGTAGAGCCAAAGCGAATTCGGTCAATAGTTTCTGCTACCGCGGCCCAGGTGATTGCCGGATCGGCGCCGGGAAATCCCGCATCGAAGCGGGGACTGTCGGTGTTGAAGTGGGCGCCAAAAGAGAAATGGGGCGCGTTCGCAAGAGCCTGCAATGCCTCCTGACTGCCGCGTATTTTTTCCGCCGCCTCGGCCAGTAGCTTTGCGGCTGCGCGGATGGCAGCGGTATCAACATCCATCCCACTGCCACCACGAACCACGATGTCGCCGTCCGCGTCAGCGCGGTGCAGGGTCGAAAAACTCAGTTGGCCACCCCGCTACTTTATAGAAAATATCGCGCGGCGTCTTCCGCACGAAAGTGGCGCTCTAACGCATCATTGAGGTCCAGAAGGCGCAAGCCGGCTCGCGATGCCACTGTTTCAGCTGCTTCCAAATCTGCGCCCGCCTTGGCACCGGCAGCCGAAAACCAGCCCTCAATTTTCTGTAAGGCAGCGCTATACAGCAAGAGCGCTGCATGCAGCTGTTCCTGCGCAGTTTCGAAATGGGCCCGCAGTTGTACTTGCTCTGCAGTATCGGGATAGCAGGGAATTGGATCCATAGCGCCACCGTAGATTTTTAGCTGTGAAAACAAGCGGGGCCGGAGCAGAGTTGGGGGATTTTTCGCCGAACGCTGCCTGTGGATCACATAAGCCGGGCGCTAGAACCTATGGATCACATAAGCTGGGCGGTAGAAAATGCCGCGGTAAAACAGCGGCTCTATAGAGCATCCGGCGCCAGAACCTGTGCCGGTGGCGCTTAGGGATGCTCACATTGGGCACTTAAGCGTTGTGACTCGATGCGAGCGCCATTTGGGATACTGGGCGCATGTCACGCCCTTATATTGTTAATTACGTTTGTTCTGGAAACATCTGCCGCTCGCCCATTGGAGAAGTAACACTGCGGGCCATGCTGGAAGAAGCCGGCTTAGCGGACCAAGTAGAAGTTATTTCTTCCGGCACCGGGGGTTGGCACGTGGGCGACCCTGCTGACCCGCGCACGGTCGAAATTCTCGAAAAATATGGATACAACGGCGCTGAGCACCGGGCATCTGAGTTCGACCAGCGGTCCTTCGATGACTATGACCTAATTTTGGCAGCAGATTATGGCCATGAGCGGGCTTTGAAGCGCCATGCAAAAACAGACGAAAACCGGGCCAAGATTCGGCTGGCACGTTCCTTTGATGAAGAGGCGGTGGCGAACGGAGACCTGGAAATACCCGACCCATACCTGGGGCAGTGGGAAGATTTTGAACTAGTTATGGAGCAGGTATTGGCTGCGAATAAGGGAATAGTAGAGCACATTCGCTCCGAACTTGGTGCTTAAAGGCGCCCGCCCATTGCAACGGCAGTAACCTGACACCGAAAGCCCGCGAACCCTGCCTGCCTGGGAGACTAAAAACCATGCCTCGCGTGAAACTTGCCGATGTCAGCCCCGCTATTTCATTAGGCCCGCTGGATGGCCGGTACCGCCGCGCTGTTGCGCCGCTGGTGGACCATCTTTCTGAAGCGGCGTTAAACCGCGAGCGGATCCACGTTGAAGTTGAATGGCTAATCCACTTGGCCAATTCCGGTGCGGTGCCGGGGGTCGCCCCACTCACGGAGGCCGACTGCCGATATTTACGGGCCATAGTCACCAGCTTTGGCCCAGCCCAAATAGCCGAGCTGGGCGATATCGAGCGGGAAACCGTGCACGATGTCAAGGCGGTGGAATACTTCATTCAGCGGCGTTTGCATTCCGCGCCGGCGGAGGTTGGCGCCGCCTCAAAGTTGCCCCATCTCACCGAACTTGTGCACTTCGCCTGCACCTCAGAAGACATCAACAACCTGGCATACGCACTCATGGTGCGAGACGCCGTCCAAAATATTTGGCTACCAGCTGCGGCACAAATGCGCGAGCAGCTCCTAGCGATGGCCCGCGAATATGCCGAAATTCCGATGCTGTCGCGCACGCATGGCCAGGCAGCGACGCCGTCCACACTGGGCAAGGAATTGGGCGTGCTGGCGTACCGGTTGGGGCGACAGTTAAAGCGCATTGAAAATGCAGAGTTCTTGGGCAAAATTAATGGCGCCACGGCAACATGCGGGGCCGATGTCGCCGCGGTTCCGAACACGAATTGGCCCGAAATTTCGCGTACCTTTGTTGAGGGTTTGGGGCTGACTTGGAATCCGCTGACCACGCAGATCGAATCCCATGACTGGCAGGCCGAGTTGTATGCGGATATCGCGCGATATAACCGGGTTTTGCACAATTTAGCCACCGACATGTGGACTTATATTTCTCTGGGGTATTTCAAGCAGCAACTGGCTGCTCACGGGTCGACTGGTTCATCCACCATGCCGCATAAGGTAAATCCGATTCGTTTCGAAAATGCTGAGGCAAATCTCGAACTTTCTTGCGCGCTGCTCGATTCGCTCGGGGCAACACTGGTCACCAGCCGGTTGCAACGCGATCTGACCGACTCCACGACGCAGCGCAATATCGGCACGGCCTTTGGCCACTCCTTGTTGGCGATCGATAACGTGGCGCGCGGGCTAAACGGTGTCGATCCAGACCCCGAAGTCATGGCCGCCGATCTGGACGCGAACTGGGAAGTGCTGGGCGAGCCGGTCCAATCGGCGATGCGCGCTGCTGCCGCGGCGGGGGTTACGGGGATGGAAAACCCGTACGAGCGCCTCAAGGAACTAACACGCGGGCGCCGGGTAGATGGCGATGCGATGCGGGAATTCATTCGCGGTCTGGGGCTGCCAAGCGAGGTGGAAGAGCGGCTGGCAGCGTTGACCCCCGCGACCTACACCGGCCTCGCGGCGCAAATCGTCAACGACTATTTGGAGTGATCAACGCTTGACGGCCCTCGAACCACCGTCCCAATCCAGTCCGCGCCCGGCCGTCTATAAATTACTGGCGGTTGGGCTCGCAGCCGGCATCCTATCCGGCCTGCTGGGTGTGGGCGGTGGTGTCATCATCGTGCCGCTGCTGGCGCTGTGGCTGGCCTTCCCCCAAAAGATGGCCCAAGCCACCTCGCTGGTTGCGATTTTCTTTGCCTCCATTTCCGGGGCGGTGTCTTACGGGCTCGGCGGCGATATTTTGATCGTGCCCGCGCTCCTCATCGCAGTAGCCGGAATTTCTGGGACCTTTATAGGGGCATGGCTGCTGCACCGCATGGCGGAACATCAAGTCCAGATGCTATTTGTGATCATTTTGGTAATCGCGGCTGTGCGGATGGCGTGGGGATCCCAGTCGCCCGATGCGGGGGGAGCCGAAGTATTTGGCATTTGGCACTATGTCGGATTCGCGCTGGCGGGCCTGGCCATGGGAGCGCTGTCCTCACTGGTGGGAGTCGGTGGGGGAATCGTGCTGGTTCCCACGCTGGTTTTCCTCATGGGAATTAGCTCCCACGTCGCACAGGGCACATCGTTGCTGGTGATGATTCCCATCGCGTTCACTGGCGCGTGGCGCAACTCCCGCCACGGCTATGTCAACTGGCGCGCCGGAATATGGATCGGCGCAGCCGGCATTGCGGGCGCGGCGGGCGGCTCACTGTTCGCACTGGAACTGCCCGAGGTTTGGCTGCAGCGCGGATTCGCCGTATTGCTGCTGTACTCCGCTTACCGACTGCTGCGCCAGGCTCGTAATAGGCCCCGCCCGGAAAAGTGATGGACTTGGCGCGCGGTCAGGAAACCTAGATTCGACAGCCGCTGACAATGTCAGTGGGGTAAGGCAAGATAAAAAAGAAAGGAGGACGATCTATGACACCCAAGACCATCGAGTACACCCGCGAAGAACTTTTGCAGCAGCGGAGTGAACTTCTGGCCTCCGTAAGAATGTCTCTTGCCGACTTTCAGGAACTCATCCGAGACGGTCACCTCGAAGGTGACGAATGGTATTACGCCGAACGCCTGAAAGAAATCATGTTTTTGCTAGGTGAGGACCCTGCTTGACCTTGCCAAGCGCAGTCAAAAATTCGCTAAGCAACTAACGGACTTACTCGAAGCGACCGTACCGGACGCACCACCAATGAAGGTGGCACGTGCAGGTGATCGATACGTAATCACACCTGATGCCGCCAGGGAGCAAGTACCACTTAAAATCGGCGGATGCTCCGTTGCAGGATTGACTCTGAGCTTCTTTCAAGAAGTTGATCGCACTAGTCGATACATGAAAACAGCGCAGAGTTTTTTCACAGTTATTTCAAATTCAGAGCGCGAGCCGCTGATCCGATTGGAATATGACGCGTCCCATCAACGCGCGGTCTCCCACTGGCAGATACATGCTGAACGCGGTGCATTCACCGAGTTACTAACACGGGCCAATTTGATGAGCCGCGTGCAAAGGCCATACGACATCTCGAAGCTCCATTTTCCCACTGGTGGTGAAAGATTCCGACCCGCATTGGAAGACTTTCTTGAGTTTTTATTAAGGGAGTGTGGCTTTGACGCAGTTTCAGGCTGGAAATCTGCAATAAAAAACAGTCGTGAGGCTTGGCGTCGATTGCAATTCCGGACCGCAGTGCGGGAACTACCCCGAGAAGCGGCTGACATATTGCGACGGGAGGGCTGGACCGTCAACGAACCATCCACCGGATCGCCAAAAACCTGGCGCAAGCCCTATCGCAGGCAGTAAAAGCCACAAGCAGAACGGGGCTAAAGCACATTTATAGTGACCGAAGTCACCCGACCAAGCTCTTGTATGTATACCCTACGGGGGTACCGTATAAGCGTGAGCAACGACATTGAACAGACGGTAACCGCGACGCCACCGGGCGACACCACGGCCTCGCCGGGCGAGCCCGCAACCTCGCCGAGCGACACAAAATCCGTGCCCGCAACCCAGCCCCCGGGCTACACCGACGAAAAGGCCGCGTTTCTGCGCAGGATGCGCCGTATTGAGGGCCAGGTTCGCGGCATCACTCGCATGATTGAAGAAGACGTTTATTGCATTGACGTCATTACCCAGGTGGCCGCCGTGACAAAGGCTTTGCAGGCTGTAAGTATCGGCTTGGTAGAAGAGCACTTGGGGCATTGCGTGTTAACCGCAGCCCAGTCTTCTACTGAAGAAGGTAATGAGAAATTGCGCGAGGCAACTGAGGCTATTGCCCGGCTGGTTCGCTCATGAAATTTGCTCGCAAGTGCGAGCCACATCAGTAATTAGGAGTTCATCATGATCACCACCAAACTCAATGTCGCCGGAATGACGTGCCAGAACTGCATTAACCACGTCACGGAAGAACTCAACGAGATTCCGGGCGTCGTGGCCATTGATATCGAGCTGGGGGAAGAGGACAACCCCTCGGTCGTTCGCGTCACGAGTGAAGATCGCATCGACGACGACGTTTTAGAAGCAGCAATAGACGAAGCAGGTTATGAGGTAGTTAGCTAATGACCAAACAGGCAGTCGACTCCGGCGCTTCGACTCCGGTCGAAAACGGGGCCAGCGCGGCACCGGGGGAGGTAAACACCGCACCGGGGGCAGCAAACGCAACACCGAAGACTGGGGCAGCCGTCGCGACCAATATCGCCGACGGCCCAGTCCTCGAACTAGATTTATCAGTTTCGGGCATGACGTGTTCTTCCTGCGTTGCCCGCGTTGAAAAGCGCCTCGCGCGCTTGCCCGGAGTCACTGCCTCGGTCAACTTAGCGACCGAAAGCGCACACATCACCGTCCAAGCGCCCACTGGCGAAGAGACGGATGCTGCCGGTGAATCCGCCCAAACAGCGGCAACGGATGAAGACATCGTTGCTGCCGTGGCGAAGGCGGGATATACCGCCACCATCACCCGGCGCAAGGATTCAACCGACCCGGAGGGGTCCGGTAGCTATTCCACCGCCACTGAGCACGACACCTCGCATCCCGAGGGTGATGCGACGCTCGGGTTGCGTAAGCGACTAATCATCTCGGCGATTCTCACCGCGCCCGTGCTGGTTTTGTCGATGATCCCGCCACTGCAGTTTCCGGGCTGGCAGTGGGTAATCACGGCGTTTTCTCTTCCAGTTGTTACATGGGGGGCTTGGCCCTTCCACCGCGCCGCCGCCCGCGCTGCCCGCTACGGATCTTCCACGATGGACACGCTCGTATCACTGGGCGTAACGGCAGCAACTCTGTGGTCGGTTTGGGCGCTGCTGTGGGGCGGGGCCGGCGAGATCGGCATGAAGATGTCGATGACGCTCTTCCCGCGTTTGGGCATTTCGGCCGATATGGGCACCCCCGAGGTTTATTTCGAGGTCGCCGCGGTCGTCACGACGTTCTTGCTGGCTGGACGCTATGCAGAAAGTCGCTCGCGGCGTTCGGCTGGCGATGCCCTGCGCTCCCTGCTTTCCCTGGGCGCAAAAGAAGTCACCCGGCTCACCGGTAACGGTTCCAGCCGCACCGAAGAATTAATTCCGGTGGAAAACCTCCAGGTGGGCGACCTATTTGCGGTCCGTCCCGGGGAAAAGGTTGCCACCGACGGTGTGATTGTTGAAGGCACCAGCGCGATTGATGCTTCGCTCTTGACCGGTGAACCCCTCCCGGTTGACGTCACCCCCGGCGATAACGTCACCGGCGCGACGATCAACACTTCCGGTTATCTGGTTGTAGAG
>JAJYRW010000033.1 GCA_021793895.1 Actinomycetes bacterium | reverse complement strand
TAACGACTTCGCCGAAGTACTCTTCAGCCGTTTCGATGTCAAGGGTCGGGCCCTCTTCATAGTCGGGTTCGCCCCAGGAGCTCTCGTGGCCAATGTCGTAACTACGCGGGATATAAACCTTCATGTCTTTGTACGGAGTCGGGTCCGCCTCGCACATGATGGTGTCGTCATCGTTCTTTAGAACCACAACGGAATCCAGCTGGGCTTCGAAACCGGTCTTAACGAAGTCATCGTTCCCGATGAGCTCTTCGGACACTTCGAGATCCTGGTAGGGATCTTCGTACAGGCCCACGTTGAAGATGTTGGTCAAAACGCGGCTACCGGTTTCGTTCCAGCGCTCTTCTGCTTCTACGTCAACCTCGCCAGCCTCATAGGCTTCATTCCACAGTTCAAATGCCGCGCGCACCGGTTCGATGTCATTGTTACCACCGAACTGGTCAACGCCAGCCTTGATGATTTCGAAGTGACGCTCTTCTACCGTGAGGTCTTCAGCACCCCAGGCCATTCCATCAGTCACGCCCCAGTCGGTGACGATGACGCCGTCGTAGTCGTTGTCTTCCCGCAAGATGTTGATGCGTTCTTCGTCATAGGCGGTTCCCATGGCGTTTCCGAACATGGGTTCACCGTCGCCATCCAGGATGATGGAGTACGAGGTCATAAGACCGCCCGAATCGATGGCCGCCTCAAAGGGAGCAAGCTGGCCTTCAACATTTCCACCGGGGAAGACAGCGTACTTACCGGATTCAGTGTGTGCCTCGCGGCCACCTTCACCAGCGCCATCGCCCGGGAAGTGCTTGATAACAGTTGTAATGGAGTCTGCGCCCCAGCCCAGATCATTGCCCTCGTCGTCAAAGGTCTTTTGGAACCCATCGACATAGGCCTTGGCCATATCTGCCGCCATATCGGAGTCTTCACCCAGCGTGCCGGTGATGCGGGGCCAGCGCGGCTCAGTTGCCAGGTCGATCTGCGGGCTCAGCGCGTTTGCCAGGCCCATGGCGCGGTATTCCGCAGCTGCGATCTTGCCGAACTCGCCAACGCGATCGGCGTCGAAGGTTGCGGCGAGCCCCAGAAGTGCGGGCCACTGGGACACGCCCCCGGAAGCGCCGGCATAACTATCTTTGGCGTCAGAGCGCGGGTCGGAGCTGAAATTGACCGGGATGTAGGGCGTGTCATCCGCAGCGAGTGTCTCGACGTAGGCCTGCATGGCGTTCGTCCAGGTCACAACGGGTTCAACGTCGTTACCGCCGGCATACAGTACGTTGCGAAGGAAGGAATCTTCCAGATATTCCTTTTGTGCATCGGTCAACCCGTCCCCCGGTGCGCTTTCGTGCCCGGAGAAGAGCATGAGACCAGAGATTTGATCCGCAGCCAGTTGGGGCGCCAAGTCATCGGCGCGCTCCTCGGCTGATAGGCGCCAGTCTTCCCAGGGATCCAACTCGCCATTACCGTTCATGTCTTTGAACGCGTAGGTGACGCCGTCTTCTTCTTCCTCAAGGAGCTCGAAGCCCGATTCCTTGGCGAAAGAAAGCGTCTTACCGTCGTTGGGGTTTTCGACGATCGTAAATTCTGTCTCGCCATCGCTAACATCGCGCGTGGTGTAGGTGCTGTCGTCGCCTGACTCGCCGCCGGAGCCATCATCTTGTGATCCACTCGAGCAGGCTGCCAGCGTTAATGCGAGCACACCCGTGAGTGCGATTCCACCCTTTACAGGTGATTTCCTCATTGACATCCCCTTTATCCCATCAGCCCGCCTTTATGGCCGATCTGAAGAGCTTAGAAGGTTGATTATTTTTGGTGGTTACGCATCAATCCACACTGCGACTTATAAGGTGCTTCTTAGTGGCGACCAGGCCGCTGTTGCACCCCGTTGTTGCTCTGCTTTTTAATGCGTTATACCCACACTAAGAGGAGATTTAACGACCTTGGTACTTCGTGGCATGATCTGCTCTTTTTAGCGCACAATCTGCCGAAAGTAACCAATCTGTAACTTAGGCCGTACCTGTAAAAAGAGGAGCGATCTTGTTTTTGAACATCGACAGCGCCGAGCCAATTGCCATGTGCATATCCAAATACTGGTAAGTGCCGAGTCTGCCGCCGAAAAATACGCTGTTTTCTTGCGCAGCCAGCGCGCGATATTTCGCTAGCTTTTCCCGGTCACCGGGCGTGTTGATTGGATAATACGGCTCATCGTCTTTTTCGGCGATCCGCGAGTATTCGCGCATGATGACGGTTTTGTCTTTGGGGTACTCCGTGCGCTCGGGGTGAAAATGGCGGAACTCGTGAATCCGGGTGTAGGGAACGTCCAGATCGGCGTAATTCATGACGCTCGTGCCCTGAAAGTCGCCCACCGGGTGCACCTCTTTTTCGAAGTCGAGGGTGCGCCAGCCCAATTCGCCAGCTGCGTAGTCGAAGTATCGGTCCAGCGGCCCGGTGTAGACCACGGGTACGGCACCGCGAACCTGATTCTGATTGAAGGCATGGCCGGTGTCGAAAAAATCCGTGTTCAGTTGCACGTCAATGAGCGGATGATCGGCCATCCGTTCGAGCCAGGCGCTATAGCCATCTACCGGCAATCCCTCGAAGCGGTCGCTGAAGTAGCGGTTGTTGTAGTTGTAGCGCACCGGCAAGCGGGAGATTACCTCCGCAGGAAGGTCCGTTGTGGGGGTCTGCCACTGTTTCGTCGTGTAGTCACGAATGAACGCTTCATAAAGGGGGCGGCCAATTAGAGAAATGCCGCGCTCCTCCAAATTCTGGGCTTTATCGCGCTCAAATTCGGCAGCTTGGTTAGCAATTAGTTGCCGCGCTTCACCCGGGCTATAGGCCGCGCGGAAGAACTGATTAATCGTACCCAGGTTAATAGGTAGGGGATAGACCTCGCCACGGTAATTGGAATACACCCGGTGCTGGTAGTCCGTAAAACTGGTGAATTGGTTTACGTACTGCCAAATTGCCTCATTCGAAGTGTGGAAAAGATGCGCGCCATATTTATGGACCTCAATGCCGGTTTCTGCGTCCCGCTCCGAATAGGCGTTACCGCCTAAATGATCGCGCCGCTCGATTACCGTAACGCGTTTTTGTAATTGACTGGCAACCCGCTCGGCGATTGTCAAGCCAAAAAATCCGGAACCAACAACCAGAAGGTCCATTCCACTTTCCTATGACTATGAAGCAAGGCCTGGCAAAAACGCTTTGCGCTCCTGCCAGGCCTTGCAACTTCTTCTACGCGGTAGTTACGCCTGCTTATGCTTTCTTACCCGGCGCACCACGTATACGCCACCTGCCAAGATCAGCAGACCCAGCACGATGCTGGCACCAATCTGGATGTAGCGCCATGTGGGCGGGGTGTAGTCAACCGTTGCACCCGGTGCGAATCCGTTCATCGCATTGGAGTTCGCGACCGTGTACAAGATGTTGTGGGTTGCCTTGCGCATATTGTGCTGCGCGTATGCGGATTCAGTGTCTTGGAATGACTTCGAAGGCGCGAACGTCAGCGTCAGGTCGGTTCCCGCAGCGATGGACTGGTTCGGGGGCATGTAGCGGTAGAGGTTGAAGTCCGAGATAACGAACCCTTCAAAGCCCCACTCGCCGCGCAACACCGTGTCCATCAATGGCACCGAGCCACCCGCCCAAGTAGCACCGACCCGGTTGAACGAGCTCATCACTGCGGTCGAGCCCACAGTGGTTTCCTCAATCGTGCCCGATTCATCAGCGATGTAGGGAACCGGCATTTCGATTTCCTTTACCGCCATTTCGAACGGTTTGAGGTAGATCTCGCGGATCGCTTGCTCATTTGCCCAGGTCGCAATCCCGTTATTCACGCGGTTTGTTTCCTGGTCGTTCAGGGCGTAGTGCTTCAAAGTGGTGTACAGGCCCTTTTGTGCTGCACCGTTTGACGCCGCCAGGGTCATCGCACCCGACAGGTAGGCATCTTCGGAGTAGTACTCGAAGTTCCGGCCCGCAAATGGGGAGCGGTGCAGGTTCAGCGCCGGGGCGTACCAGCCGCTTACCTCCTTATGAAGCGACTCATTGCCGAGCATCTCACCCATGGCGTAGGCCATATCCACATTCCAGGTCTGCGCCAGCAGTGCCTCGGAGGGGTAGGCCACGCCGTTGATGGAGGCGTTGATGAAGGAGGAGAACCCAGCTGGGCCGTCCAGATCCGTGGTCATTGGCTTGGCAATCGAAACTAAACCATCGGTCTGATAGGCACCGTTGAGGAGCATCTCTTCCATCTCATCGATGGTCAACGCATCCAGTAGCTCGTCCCAATCCTCATCGTCATAAGCCTTACCGCGCAGGTTCACCAGCGTCAGGTCGGTTGACTCACCTGTTGCGGGGGCTTCCACGTCAGATTCTTCTGCCGCCTTTTCGGCGTCATAGGGGGCGAAGCCCTCCTTGATGGCGTCATTGGCCTGGAGCAAATCCTCACCCGGGGCGGTGGGGAACGTGCCGGCAAAGTCAGCCCGCGACATGTTCAGAATCTTGCCCTCTTCGGGAGTGTCACTGAACATTGCTGAAACATCATCGAACTGGTTGGTGACCTCGGTCTCGTCGCTCGAGCGCTTATTTTCGCCCGAGTAGACCACGTCCGAGTCAACGGTGTACGTCAGGGGCTCGACGCCGTCCGCAATCGTGTGCGAATCGGTACGCAAGCTGAGCTCGTAATCGCCGGCCTCGAGAACGTATGCGCGGTTGTCGCGGTAGTCGTAAGAGGCCATGTCCTCGACGTCAATTGTGATCGAGACGGTGTCGGAGGCACCCGGTTCAATCACGTCGGTCTTGGCGAATCCGCCCAGCACTACCTCGGCCTTTTCGATGCCGCCGGGAGTGTAGGGCGCGGTGTAGAACAGTTCGACAACGTCCTTACCGGGCTCATCGCCGGTGTTGATAACTTCCACTTCCACCGTGATCGAGCCGTCAACTTCACCCATTTCCGAGTTGATCACTTCCCACTCGAAGTCGGTGTAGCTCAAGCCATAGCCGAAGGGGTATATCACAGCTTCGTCATAGTCGATGAAGTCTTCCGCGTGCGCGGTTTCGTAGTAGCGGTAACCGATGTAGATGCCCTCCTGATAGTTCACAAAGGGAGCATCCTCGGTGATCGTGGCGTTGGAGGTGGCGTCTTCAAGGGCTGAGGACGGGTAGGAAACGTCCAGGTTGTTGTAGACGAAATCGCCGAAGTTTACGAAGGTCGGGTCAGCCGTGAAATCGGCTGCCCACAGGTCCGCGGTGCGGCCCGAGGGGTTAATTTCACCGGCGAGCACTTCACCAACGGCGTCAAAGCCGGTGGCACCGGGGGAGCCGACCAAAAGCACCGAGTCGATGTCGGGGTTGTTTTGGATTGGGCCCATTTCCATGGAGGTGGAGGCGTTAACGACGACCACGACATTGTCGAAGTTGTCGGTTGCTAACTGGAGAAGGTCCTTCTCGTCCTTGTTGAGTTCGAGTTGGTGCTGACCCTCTTCGTAGTTATCGTCCCAACCCTCCATGTCCTGCGTTAAGTCGCCGCCTTCACCGCCGGGCCGGCCGATGTAGACCAGGGCGGCATCGGAGTAGTCCGAAAAGGACGAGGCCACGGAGTCGTAGTCGGAAACGGGCATTTCACCGATGTAATAGGTCGAATCATCGGGCAGGTCCATTTCGATGAAACCGCGCTCGTTTTCGGCAGCGAATTCATCCAGTGTGTCGTAGACCTCTTCGTTGACCTCAAACCCGGCGTTTTCCAGCCCTTCACGGGCCGTGACAGCGGTTGAAGTATCTACCGAGCCGGAGCCGGAACCGCCGTATACGGGGTCTGCGGCGGCGCGGCCGAGCATCGTTACTTTCGCACCCGAGGCCAGCGGCAACGCATCATTTTCGTGCTTGGCCAAAACGATGCCCTCGCCGGTAATCTCGGCAACCAAATCGCGCGCGGCGGCGTCAACGTCTTCGATCGAGTCATAATCCGACTTGTAGTAATCGGTGTCCCAGCTATCGGCTTGGGGGTCATTTATGACCTCATATGTGCCGGTTCCCAACTGCGAAGATACCCACTTTGAACCAATGTTCAAACCGATATTCGCCACGATGAGAAGCAGCGTGAAAAAGCCCAAGATAGGCAGCCAGATCCCTAAAAACTTCTTATTGGACATGGCCTTCTTCGGGTCACGTGCCTTTACGGTATCCGCACTCAAGGCGAGCACTCCTTAAAACCTACGGGTCTCAGCAGAGACCAGTTCATCTACCGAATCGGTAGTGTGACCGCTTTGTTGACCACTGCGCCAACGACTTTGTCTGCTACCGGTTTTTAGTACCGTAAGCCGCTGTTCGCCGCGCCAAGGCCCGGTTTTACACGTTCAGTCGAAAACCGCGCACGAAATGCGCTTTTTTGCCCTCACATGTCAGACATCCGTCGACATTCGCGCGAAAAAACTCTACAGTGCGTTACAACCACACACCCTTAAAACCCGCGCGCTGGAGCGCAGGTTTACCGCTTGCGCAATGACGCGCAGGAGACGGAGGCGCCCCATGAGTCACGTCGCAGATACCCCGCCCGATGTCGAAGAACTCGGGTACGACCACGAAGAGTATATGCTCGAGCCCGTTCCAAAATCGGCGCGCAGAAAAACCATCGGAATTGCCGCAATTTGGGTCGGCTTCGGATTTGTAGTCACCGGCCTAATCGTCGGCGGTCAATTAGCCGGCCAGGGCGAGGCCCCGGGCATGACGATGGGCGGAGCGGTCACCACCATCGCAATCGGTGAGCTAGTGCTATTTGCCCTAACGATCCTGCTGGGTATTCCGGCAATGAAAACCGGTTTCAACCTGGCGCTGCTTTCCAAGGTGTCCTATGGGGACAAGGGCTTTATTTTGCCCATGCTGTTTATGGCGCTGCTGACTTTGGGTTGGTTCGCCTCAATCCTGGGAATGATTGGTGAAATCTGGGGCGTGCTCTTGGGTAATCCGACCGGCATCACCGTCGTGGACCCAGCGTTCTTCGGGCGAGGCGGCATCGACCCGGTCTCGCTCGAGGTGGTGCTAAGTTGCATCGCCTTCGGGGCGCTATTTACCTGGACGGCCTACCGCGGCATTTCCGCGATTGAAAAAGTGGCCCTGCCGATCGCCCCGCTGCTGTTAGTGGTCGCGCTTTACTCCGGATTCGGGATGGTTTCCGACAGTGGCGGTTGGGACGTCGTTACCGCCGAAGCGGCAACGCGCACCGGCTTGCCCATGGGCACCGGCATCACGATTGTGGTCGGCGCATGGATTGCTGGGGCCGTCATGGGCGCAGACATCATGCGCTTCGCCAAACACACCAAGGCGGTGGTAATTGGCGCCGCAGCAGCATTCATTTTGACTAACCCGCTGCTAAACGTGGTCGGCTATGTCGGCTCGATCGCCACCGGCGACTCCAACTTTGTGAACTGGATGTACACGAAGGGCATTTTCTTAACGATCGTTGGAGTCATAGTTTGGACGACGTCGCTTTGGACCACCGAAAACTCCGAGCTTTATTCCAACTCGCTTTATGTTGGGCCCGTGCTGCGCGGATTTAATTTCAATGTTCGGCGGGCGACGCTCGTACTCGTTGTCGGCGTGGTGGGCACAGTTTTGGGATCACTGGGCTTCTACCAGCTGTTCTTTAACGACTTCATTACCGTCTTGGGCGCGGCTTTCGTGCCGCTAGTGGCCCCCATCATCGCGGACTATTTCTTGCTGCGGCGCGGGGCATTTACTCCCGATAGCCATGCAAAACAGCCCGCGTTGCGCTGGAACGCGATCATTTCGTTCGTGGTTGGGGGCACGGCTGGGCTGTTGTTCCAGTACGTGTGGCCCCTGCCCAACGATTTCTCTTCCAGCCTGGCGGCGCTGGTCATCGCGTTCATCGTGCATATCGTGCTGCACCTGTTGTTTGGTAACCGTGTAACGGAGAGGCTAGAACTAGCAACGGAGACCAAGGAGGCGTAATTCAATGGCGAAAGACATCAAGGTTTGCATCGGAGTTCACGTTGATGCGGTGGGCGGTTGGCTCGGGTCCTATGGCGGCGAGGATTCGCCCAATGACATCCAGCGCGGCATGTTCGCCGGAGAAGTTGGTATGCCACGGCTGCGCCGACTGTTAGAGGGCCGAGGGCTGCCTGCGACGTGGTTTGTGCCCGGGCACTCGATCGAGACGTTTCCAAAGGAAATTGACGACGTCGTGGCTGGTGGGTTCGAAATCGGCTGTCATGGCTACAGCCATGAAAATCCGGTCGCGATGAGTCCGCAGCAGGAAGCGGATGTTTTGGGCAAGAGCATCGAACTCGTCAACAAGGTGACGGGGAGTAACCCGCGCGGATATGTGGCGCCGTGGTGGGAAATGAGCGAGCACACCGCTCAGCTGCTGATCGACAATGGTTTTCGCTACGACAACTCGCAGTCCTATGACGACTTCACGCCGTTCTATGCGCGCGTGGGCGATGAATGGACAAAAATTGATTATTCTCAGCCCGCGGAATCGTGGATGAAACCGCTCGTGCGCGGGCACGAAGTTGATCTCGTTGAAATCGCCGCCAACTGGTATGTCGATGATCTACCGCCCATGATGTTCATCAAAGCCAACGCCAACTCGCACGGATTTGTGGCCCCGCAGGTAATTGAACAACTTTGGAAAGACCAGTTCGATTGGGTCTATCGCGAAATGGACTACGCCGTTTTTCCGTTTACGATTCATCCCGATGTCTCGGGCCGCCCGCAGGTGCTTCTAATGCTCGAGCGCATCTTCGACTACATCGACGGCCATGCCGGCGTGGAGTGGCTAACTTTCGAAGATGTCGCGGAGGATTTCCGGCGGCGCCAGCCATTTGGAGGGTAGGTACCGCCAGCTGATGCGCGTAGGTAGTGCCGGTCATTGAAGCGTAGGTCCGGTGTATTGACTAGCGCGCACCCTCCTCTCGCCTGCAGGTCTGATCGTTGCCCGACCATGCCTACGGCGCCCTTGCCCGCCGGATTGGCGGAGTTCTGACCTTGGATTGGCGGAGTTCTGACGGAACCCCCTAATTTTTTGAGTGATAATCACGGCTTTAAGTCACTTCAGTAACATCAGTCACATTGCGTCACCTTTTTCTGAAGGGGTTGCGTCAGAAGCCCGCCAAATCAAGCCCCGCTATATCAGCCCCGCCAAATCAAGCCCACACATGCGCAAAACACGCGCGGCCCGAGGCGCGACGCGTTGCTAAACCCGCTCAGCATGACAACTACGCCAGCCGCAATCACGAGAGGTTGATGTCGCTGACCGCTTTGTCTGGCCGCCAACTCCGCCACGCCGGATGGCGCAGCACGCCCCCGCTCGTAATCTCCGTAAACCGGACCTCGCCCACCCGGATCGGGCGCACCCAATTCGCGCGGCGCGCCACTTCGGCTGGCACGTCCGGCACCGGAGCGGTTTTGCGTGCCAGCGCCTTTAATTCCCTGGGGATCTCCTCTCGGTCTTTTTCACGAAATCCCGTTCCAACGCGACCCGCATAGCGCAGCTCCCCGGTATCATTTGGAATGGCAATCAAGAGCGACGCCAGGCCCGGCCCCTTCTCACTTGGGCGCCACCCAATAATCGCCACTTCTTGATGTAACTCGTGCTTAATCTTGCGCCACGCATCTGAGCGCTGACCAGCGCATATAGGTGGAATCGGTGCGTTTTGCGACCACTCCCTCGAGCCCGAGTTCCTTACTTGCCGCGAAAGCAGCCGCGCGGTCGGACCCATGCGCCGGCGGGATCAAAATCGCTTCGCCCTCAGTCAGTAATTCCTCTAAACGCGAGCGCCGGTCCACATAGGCCTCATCCATCAAGGATCCGCTCGCCGTACCTAAGACGTCGAAAATCAAGTAGTACACCGGGGTGCGCGCCCGCTCGGCTTTGACCTTGGAGGCAGTTGTGAGTTTCATCCGCCGCTGCAGAACCCCAAAATCGGGAACACCCTCGGCGTTAAACGCCACAATCTCGCCATCGAAAATCGTGCCCGCCGGTGCGAGCTTGGCCAACTCCGCAAGTTCCGGATAGGTAGCGGTGACATCATTGCCATTTCGACTCATAACGCGCACGCCGCCATCGGTTACCTGCGTGATCGCGCGCACGCCATCCCACTTCATTTCATAACACCACTGCCCCGCCCCCGGCTCACCCCGCATCGCCAGCATCGGTCGCGGCAATCCCACGTTCTTACCGCCACGGCTAGTCCGGCCAGATGCCGCAGCCCGTTCCGTCTTGGTTTTGATTCCGGACGCCGCCTTGGTCTCAACGGGGCGCGACTCTGGCTGGTCCTTCATGAGGTGGAGGAGCCAGTTGTCGGCGTCCTTGGCATTTGGTTTACCGGTGTGAATCAACGCATACCCATATTGACATTTCGTGAGATTCTTGTCGGGTAGCTCGGGATCTGATTTCTGGCAGGATAGGTCCGGTCACTCGCAGGTCAGTTTCACGAACAGGTTCCCAGTCTGTATCA
>JAJYRW010000032.1 GCA_021793895.1 Actinomycetes bacterium | reverse complement strand
GAATTAATAACGTGTTCGCCCGTCGTGTCTACCCGCGCGGGAGTCCGCACGCAGCAAACCCCCGCCGATACATCGGCGCTGTGAGGAGATGAGGTTCTTTAGTGACTTCACATAATGAGTCAGGTCCGATTCTCGACGGTCTGGTGAGCCAGGTACCCGACATCGACCAAGAAGAAACCGCCGAATGGCTCGAGTCATTGGACGGCGTCATTGAAGAGCGGGGCGGACCTCGAGCCCGTTACTTGCTCACCAAAATGCTGCAGCACGCGCGTGAGCAGCAGGTGCGGGTGCAAACCCCCATCACTTCCGATTACGTCAACACCATCGCCGCTGAAGACGAACCGTGGTTCCCCGGTGATGAAGAAGTCGAGCGCACCTACCGCAGGTGGATCCGCTGGAACGCCGCCGTTATGGTCCACCGGGCCCAACGCCCTGGCATTGCTGTGGGTGGGCACCTATCTTCCTACGCCTCGGCCGCGACCCTGTATGAGGTGGGGCAAAACCACTTCTTCCGCGGCAAGGACCACCCCGGTGGTGGCGACCAGGTCTTTTATCAGGGCCACTCCTCCCCCGGGTTTTATTCCCGCGCCTTCTTAGAGGGCCGCCTGTCCGAACAGCAGATGGACGGCTTCCGTCAGGAGTTAACGAACCCCGGCGGCGGTATTCCCTCATACCCCCACCCGCGCTTGATGGGTGATTTTTGGGAATTCCCCACCGTTTCGATGGGCATTGGGCCCATGAACGCGATCTACCAGGCATGGTTCAACAAGTACCTACACGACCGCGGTATTCGCGACACCTCGCAGCAGCGTGTCTGGGCGTTCCTGGGTGACGGTGAAATGGATGAGCCGGAATCACGCGGATTCCTGCATCTGGCGGCGGCCGCTGGTTTGGACAACCTGACTTTCGTCATCAACTGCAACCTGCAGCGCCTTGATGGTCCAGTGCGCGGGAACGGCAAGATTATTCAGGAATTAGAAGCCGGTTTCCGTGGCTCGGGCTGGAATGTCATTAAGACGATTTGGGGCCGGGAGTGGGACTCGCTGCTGGCCGCTGACAAGGACCACTCGCTGGTCAACTTGATGAACCGCACGCCCGATGGTGACTATCAGACCTACCGCGCCGAATCTGGCCAGTACATCCGCGAAAACTTCTTCGGACGCGATCCGCGCACGCTCAAGCTCGTCGAAAAGATGACGGATGATGATATTTGGGCCATGAAGCGCGGCGGCCACGATTACCGCAAGGTCTTTGCTGCCTACCACGCGGCTACCCATCACACCGGGCAGCCAACGGTCATCTTGGCCAAGACGATTAAGGGCTACGGCTTAGGCCCGACGTTCGCTGGTCGGATGTCAACGCACCAGATGAAGACGATCCGCGCCGATGATCTGCGTGCGCTTCGTGATTCGTTGCGTATTCCGATTTCGGACGCCGAGTTGGACCGCGATCCTTATCTGCCGCCTTACTACAACCCGGGTCCCGAAAGCGAAGAGATCAAGTACATGCTTGATCGCCGCACGAAACTCGGTGGATACACGCCGCAGCGTCGGACAAAGGCAAAGACTTTGCCCGCCCCCAAGGACAAGAGCTTCGAGATCTTAAAGCGCGGTTCGGGGAAGCAGGAAGTTGCAACCACGCAAGCGTTTGTGCGCCTGTTTAAGGATCTAATTAAGGATCCCGAAATTGGTAAGCGCTTTGTTCCGATCATCCCGGACGAGGCCCGCACCTTTGGTTTGGACTCGATATTCCCAACCGCCAAGATTTATAACCCGCACGGCCAAACCTACACGCCGGTCGATGCGAACATGATGCTCAGTTATCGCGAATCGGCCCAGGGCCAGGTTTTGCATACGGGCATTAACGAGGCCGGTTCAGTTGCGGCTTTCACAGCCGCCGGAACTGCGTATTCCACGCAGGATGAACCGATGATTCCGGTTTACATCTTCTACTCGATGTTCGGCTTCCAGCGCACCGGCGACGGCTTTTGGGCTGCTGCCGACCAAATGACGCGCGGTTTCGTGATCGGTGCGACCGCGGGTCGAACCACACTGACTGGTGAGGGACTCCAGCACGCCGACGGGCATTCACCGCTTTTGGCTTACACCAACCCGGCCGTCGTGCACTATGACCCGGCCTACGGCTATGAGATCTCGCACATCGTCAAAGACGGAATCAAGCGCATGTACGGCGAAGACGATGGCCGCGATAAGAACGTCATGTACTACTTGACGGTTTATAACGAGCCGATGTTCCAGCCGGAAGAACCCGAAGATGTGGACGTCGAGGGAATTCTGCGCGGCATGCACCGGGTGCACAAGGCCGAGGGTGATGGACCACGCGCCCAGATCCTGGCATCCGGAGTTTCGGTGCCGTGGGCGCTTGAAGCCACGGAGTTGCTCGACCACCACTGGGGCGTGAAGGCCGACGTGTGGTCAGTGACCGCATGGGGTGAACTGCGCAAGGAGGGGCTGGCTTACGAAGACAAGCGTTACTTGGAACCCGGTTCGCAGCCAGAAGTTCCGTACGTGACGCAGCGTCTGCAGGAGTCGTCCGGCCCGGTAGTTGCCGTAACTGACTACAACCACGCGGTGCCCGATCTGATTCGCCAGTGGGTCCCGGAAGAGTATGCGACTTTGGGCGCGGACTCATACGGATTCTCCGATACCCGGCCCGCAGCGCGTCGCCACTTCCACATTGATGGACCCTCCACCGCGGTGAAGGTGCTTCAACTGCTGGCGCAGCGGGGCGAAGTGGATGAGAACGCTCCGGCGCAGGCCATTGAGCGTTATGAGTTGCACGACGTGAACGCTGGCACCACCGGCAGCGCGGGCGGCGATTCCTAAACACGCTGCCGCGTGCACGTTAAGAAGGTGCTCGTACACACGAAGTAGTTACCGGGCGTCGATGGGAGAACACCTATCGGCGCCCGGTTTTTCGTGCTTACGCATTGGCAGGCCGCGTTTTAGGGGCGGGAAAACGCCCCCCTAGGGGCGCCAGATCGCGCGGCACCAAATGACCGGGCGCCAGATGACGCGCAGCGCGAAATGACCCCGGGCGCCGAAGCAAGTTACTCTTCGAGCAAACTCTCAAGCTCGGAACGGACACGACCGACGTATCCGGTGTCGGGGTGTTCAGCCAAAGCTTCAAAATGCCGGCGCGCTTCTGAAAGCCGCCCTGCTTCGACTGCGGCCTTGATGAGTTCCTTGCCGGCCTCCGGGGTGTGCTCTTTGGGGCGCCAATGCCCAACTCCGAGCGAGAGAGCCTCCGCCGGTGAGTCTGCTTCGCGCAGCGTTTTGATTCCTTCAGCAAGGGCAACGCCGGTGTGATCGCGCTCCACTGCGGTCGTCAGCCGACGCATTGCGCCATCTCGATCATCGTGAATCGAAAGGCGTGCCAGTTTAATTAATGGGTGCCATGCCCGGGGGTTTCCCGCAAGTTCTTCTCCAAGCGCCCAGATGGCGTCGTTGACGGCGCGCTCCGCTGCGGCCTGCGGATCTTCTAGTACTTCACCTTGCAAATTATCGGCCGAATGCTCGTGTTGCTGCGCCTCACGGGTCCGCAGACGCACCAGTTCCACCAGTTCACTAAACGCTTCGACGTCGTTGGGGTCCTCGATCAAAATCGCGCGCAGTTCGTCCTCCCGGTCCTGGTCCACGGGCGGTACGGACAGGGTTCGGCGTCGAAGACCCACCCGGTTTGCGGTGGGGCGACGCCGCAAAGCGCGAAAGAGTTTTTGCAGACGTGACATCGGCTCGACTCTATCGTGGCTCTATGCTCGGCGCATGGCCACCTCCACGAACGACTTTGCCAATACACCTGGCTCACAGGAGACTTTACGGCTGCTTCGTGCGCGTTCTGGAATGCTAGCAACCGCGGCGGTACGGCGGCTGGATGAAGATCTCGAATGGTTCAGAGAGCTAGAGGCTGAAGATCGCTCCTGGGTCGGTCTCGTGGCCCAGGCCGGCATCTCCGCGTTCATATCTTGGTTTGCAAACCCCATCGCACCGGCGCAAGCCACTGATCAGATTTTTGCTGCCGCCCCACCCGAACTTACCCGCTCGATTTCGCTGCAAAACACGTTGCAACTCGTTCGGGTTGTGGTCGAGGTTGTCGAGGAACATACAGATCAGTTAGCTGCAGCAGATAATAAAGCCCATTTACGTGAGGCCGTACTGCGATATTCACGCGAGGTAGCGTTTTCGGCGGCCGAAGTTTATGCCCGCGCGGCCGAAGTGCGCGGCGCTTGGGACGCCCGCCTAGAAGCACTCGTCGTTGATGCAATCGTTCGGGGCGATACCCAAGAATCCCTTGGGTCTCGCATGTCGGCGCTGGGGTGGAGTGGGCACGGCGGAACCCTGGTAATTATTGGGCACACACCCGTTGACGTTGATGGCCCCTACACCGCTGACCTGCGCCGCGCTGCTCGGCGCGCGGCCGATGACGCGCTGGTCGGCATCCAAGGTGACCGCCTCGTTCTCGTTTTGGGAGGTACCGGGGATTTGCGCACCGCTGCCACCTCGCTTATTGACCACTTCGGTACCGGCCCCATTGTTCTAGGCCCCATGGTTGCCAGCCTGGCGGAAGCCGGAACCTCCGCGCGTCACGCACTAACCGGTTTAAAATGCGTAGCGGCTTGGAGCAGCGCACCGCGCCCGGTCTCCGCCGACGAATTGCTCCCCGAACGAGTATTAATTGGCGACGCGGCTGCGCAACGTTCTCTTATTGTGGACATCTACCAACCGCTGGCTGCCGCCCGCGGCGCCCTGCTAGAAACCCTAGCGGCATATATCGACTCCGGCCGCTCTTTAGAAGCCACGGCACGCGGTCTTTATGTGCACCCAAACACGGTGCGATATCGCATCCGAAAGGCCGCGGAAATCTGCGGTTGGGATGCGCTGGATGCGCGCGAAGCATACGTTTTACAAACCGCTCTTGCGTTGGGGCGATTACACAACACCCGGTGGGGACGTGACCTAGGCCACCCGCCCATGACACAGGACACCGATTTTGTAGGAAACCTCTAAAACCCTCGCGCAGGCTTCGTAAGAGACGTTAGCGCGCAATCGCACCTGAGATCGGGCAGAGTTGATCTCGTGCTTGTCGTACTTTGTCCTGGTCAAGGATCACAGACCCCTGGAATGTTTAAACCGTGGCTCGAGCTCGACGGTGTATCCGAGCAGCTTGCTCTGCACTCCGCAGCCACGGGAATCGACCTGGTTGAACACGGAACAACCTCCGATGCGGAGACGATCCGCGATACGGCCGTGGCCCAGCCTCTTATTGTTTCGGCCGGTCTAATAGCGCTCAAAGCCCTCTTTCCCACTGATCTGGATCTGCGGGCAACCGTCGCTATGACCGCGGGCCACTCGGTGGGTGAATTCACGGCCGCCGCGGTGTGCGGCGCCCTCACGCAAGAACAGGCGCTAATGCTGGTTGCCGCTCGCGGCCGGGCGATGGCTCAGGCGGCCGCTGCCGGACCCGATACGGGCATGTCGGCTGTTTTGGGTGGTGACCCGGCGCAAGTCCAAAGCCGGCTCGATGAGTTGGGCCTGGTCGGAGCCAACATGAATGGCGCTGGCCAAGTCGTTGCGGCTGGCACCCTCGAAGCTCTGGACCAGTTAGCTCAGAAACCGCCGCACCGGGCGCGGGTAATGCCCTTGAAAGTTGCCGGTGCTTTCCACACAGATTTCATGGCACCAGCGGTAGAAAAAGTCCAAGAACTCACTGGGTCAATGTCGGCTCGCACCCCGGACATTCCCATGCTCTCCAACATGGACGCGGCCGTTATTGAATCGGGTCCAGAACTGCTGAACCACCTCGTGGAGCAGATTTCAGCCCCGGTGCGCTGGGACTTATGCCAGGACCGGCTCGGTCAATCCGATGTTACTGGCATCATTGAACTGGCTCCCGGGGCGGTGCTATCGGGCCTAGCTCGACGTACGCTGCCCGGAGTGGAGACAGTTGCGCTGAAAACACCTGCTGATCTTGAGGCCGCCCAGGATTTGGTGCGGCGCCATACGCGAAGCGGAGAGTAAGAATGACCCGTGCTGTTTTGACCCAGGCTCAGGGCCCTGCCCACACTCAGATTTTGGGCATGGGAGGAGTCCGCGGCGAAAACGTCGTTACTAACGATGACATCGCTGGCCCCATTGACTCCTCCGATGAGTGGATTCGCCAGCGCACGGGTATCATCACGCGCCGCCGCGCTGGTAAGGAAACTGACGTGGTTGACCTTGCTGAGGGCGCCGCACGCGCCGCACTTTCCGACTCGGGCCTCGATGCCAGCGAGCTAGACGCGGTAATTATGTCCACCGTGACGTACTTCCACCAAACGCCCGCTGCAGCCGCGATCGTGGCCGATCGCATTGGCGCTAACCCGGCCGCCGCGTTCGACATTTCGGCTGCCTGTGCCGGCTATTGCTATGGCATTGGCCAAGGTGATGCACTGGTGCGGGCTGGTCTTGCCAAAAACGTGCTCGTAATCGGAGCCGAAAAAATGTCCGATTTCGTTGATCCCACTGATCGTTCGATTTCGTTCCTGCTCGGCGATGGTGCCGGTGCCGCGATCGTCTCAGCTTCCGATACGCCTAAAATCGGCCCCACTGTCTGGGGCTCGGATGGTTCAATGGCCCACACCATTCGCCAAACCCATTCCTGGCAGGAGGTTCGCGATAACGATGCGGGCTGGCCCACGCTGCGGCAGGAGGGCCAAAGCGTCTTTAAGTGGGCCGTGTGGCAGATGGCTCCGGTAGCCCAGCGCGCTTTGGATGCTGCGGGAGTAAAACCGGAAGAAATTCAAGCTTTCATTCCCCATCAGGCAAACATGCGCATCATCGACCAGATGATCAAACAGTTGAAACTGCCCGAAAGTGTTATTGTTGCCCGCGATATTGCGGACACCGGAAACACATCGGCAGCCTCAATACCACTGGCGACTGAGCGTCTTCGTGAAGAAGGACAGGTCTCCAGCGGAGACCTCGCCCTCCAAATCGGTTTTGGCGCCGGGCTGGTCTACGCCGCACAGGTTGTAGCGCTCCCCTAGAGTTAAACCGACGATTTACCATCAGAACATCCAGTTCATCAACCAAGGAGAAACAAACAAATGGCCGCTAACGAAAACGAGATTCTCGAAGGCCTTGCCCAGATCGTGAATGAAGAGACCGGCCTGGATACATCCGAGGTCACCTCTGAGAAGTCCTTCACTGACGATCTCGACATCGACTCGCTGTCGATGATGACGATCGTGACGCTGGCAGAAGAGAAGTTCGACGTTCGCATCCCTGACGATGAAGTCCAGAACCTGGCCACCGTCGGCGACGCCGTTTCTTACATCGCCAAGGCTCAGGCGTAATTTAGCCAGCCACCGGCTGTCTGCAGTTTTTACATCGGCGTCGAGGCATTCGGCTTCGACGCCGATGGTTTAGGTACCGGCAATTTTGAGGAATGGTCATGACAAAGCAACGTTCGGTCGTTGTCACTGGTATTGGCGCCACCACTCCCCTGGGCGGCGATGCGAAAAGCTCCTGGGAAGCTGCATTGGCGGCACAATCGGGTATTGACACTTTCCAGGCCGACTGGATGACAGACCATGAAGATTTACCTGTTCACTTCGGGGGGCAACTCGCGACTCCAGCCAGCGAAGTTTTGCCCCGCCCCGAACAGCGCCGCCTCGATCCCAATGCGCAATACGCGTTGATCGCAGCCCGCGAGGCCTGGGAAGATGCGGGCGCTCCGCAGGTAGAGCCCGAACGGTTGGGCGCCGCGATAGCCTCCGGAATCGGTGGCGTGTGGACCCTCCTCAGTGCCTGGGACACGATGAAAGATCGCGGGGCTCGCCGCGTGCTACCGATGACTGTTCCCATGCTGATGCCGAATTCGGCAGCTGGATGGATTGGTCTGGAATTTGGTGCCCGTGCCGGGGCGCACACCACCGTTTCGGCCTGCGCCTCCGGTGCCGAGTCAATCGGATACGCGCTGGAAATGATCCGCTCTGGCCGCGCTGATGTGGTCATAGCCGGTGGCACTGAAGCACCTATTCACCCGCTTCCAATTGCCTCTTTTGCCGCGATGCATGCCCTTTCAACGCGCAATGATGACCCCCAGGGCGCCTCACGCCCCTATGACGTGAACCGCGATGGGTTTGTCATGGGTGAGGGCGCAGGTGTGGTGATTTTAGAATCCGCCGACCACGCCCAAGCCCGCGGCGCAAAGGTCTACGCTGAAATTGCGGGCGTTGGCATTACGAGCGATGCCCATCACATTGCGGCACCTGAGCCGGAGGGCCGGGAGCAGACTCGCGCGATGGATCTAGCAATGGCCGATGCGAACATTTCTACCGCCGACGTCGTGCACGTAAATGCCCACGCGACCTCCACTCCGGTGGGCGACATGATCGAGGCTAAAGCCATTGCCGGGCTTTTTGGTTCTGATGCGGACCACGTGCGCTTATCGGCAACAAAGTCGATGACCGGTCACCTACTGGGAGCTGCCGGTGCAGTTGAATCGATCTTCACGATTTTGGCGCTCCAGCAACGCCAAGCTCCCCCCACGATTAACGTCACCGATCCGGACCCCGAACTGAGTCTTGACCTGGTTCGCGATACGGCCCGCGAACTACCTGCAGGCGACATCGCGGCGATTAACAACTCGTTTGGGTTTGGCGGGCATAACGTTGCGCTGGTAATTCGTAGCGTTTAGCGCTTCGATTTTGGACGACGTCGGGCCGGTTGCGAATCCTCGTTACCGGCCCGTTTTCCTACTTTGGGCACTACCCAACCTGGTGCAGCCAGCGCACCGGAGCACCGGCGCCGGCGTAGCGGAACGGTTCTAATTCATCGTCCCACGCCTGACCGAGGACTAAATCCATCTCTTCGCGCAGGCGATGAGCATCTCCCACGCAGCGCTCCAGCACCGAACGCACCCGATCTTCCGGAACGACAACGTTGCCGTGGACGTCGGTGACCGCGTGGAAAATTCCCAACTCCGGGGTGTGACTCCACCGGCCCCCATCAGCGCCAGCACTTGCCTCTTCGGTCACTTCATAGCGCAGATGCGCCCAGCCGCGTAGGGCCGAGGTTAAACGCGCGCCGGTGCCCTGCGGTGCTTGCCAAGAGACTTCGGCGCGTAGGAGCCCGGGCGCTGCCGGCTGACTAATCCAGTCAAAAGCAGCGCGCACGCCAAGAACCCCGCTCACTGCCCACTCAACGTGCGGGCACAGCGCGCGGGGTGCTGAATGCACAAACAACACGCCTCGAGTCAATGCGCCAGACATGGTGCCTCCGTTCCTTTGCTTGAGGTTCGTCTTCCCCAACGCCCTCAATCGGAACTGCTTTAACACCATTTTTAGCTGCCAACTCGCGGCATATGCTCGCTATTGTGCCGTAAATTTCTTCAGAGTGCCAATAACGAGCTGATGCGGGCCATCTGGGCCCTACGCCGCTATCGAAAGCAGCATAAACATCGTATCGTTGAGATATGAACAAACGTCGCGCAGTTTCAGTTCCGGACTGGGTCACCCAAGCTCTGCCGCCGATGCCGGGAGAGCGCAAGCCAATGACGGCTTTAGCGGCCGCTGAATTGAAAAATGGCGACTGGGCCGTTGCAACTGCCACGACGCTGCTTGTTATCTCACCAAAAGGCGTGGAATTCGATTTTGATTGGGATCGTGTCGACAATGCTAGCTGGGATAATGAAACCGACACGATCACGGTGAACCGGGTTGACGGCAAAGAACCGTTGCGGTTGCACCTAGCGTCCGACCCGGAGGCGCGCTTCGCCACGACCCTGCGCGAGCGGGTCCAATCTTCGGTGGTCATGAGCGAGGTGGTTGATGTCGCTCCCGGGGTTACGGCAAAGGTCGCGCTGCGGCGAACCGCCACGGGTCGCATCATCTCTCAGGTGATGGGTCAGGCGAACTTGGACTTAAAAAATCCGCAGATTTTGGCGCGCGTAAATGAAGCTGAAGAACGACTGAGGGACCATGCGGGTTTACCCTCCTAAGGGTGCTACACTTTTCGATCGGCGCACCTAGTGGAGTGTCAAACTCCGCCGAGCGCCAGGTAGTATCGACAGTGCACGATCCCGCGTAGCTCAATGGCAGAGCACCCGACTGTTAATCGGGCGGTTACTGGTTCGAGTCCAGTCGCGGGAGCAAGGGAATCCCCCGGGCCACGAACACGAGGTCCGGGGTTTTTCATGCGGTGACCGATGCCAGCTTCGCTGCCAGTAGGATGGCCATCGCGGGCCAGTAGCTCAGCTGGTTAGAGCAGAGGACTCATAATCCTTTGGTCGCGGGTTCAAGTCCCGCCTGGCCCACCAATTTTGACGTTTGCTTAGGGGGCTTCGCCCGCGCCTTTTGGGCCATCCCGCGCCTTTTAAAATTTTCAGTAGCTTACTGGATCGCGCACAATCGGACACGTCATGCAGTGACCTCCCCCGCGTCCCCGCCCCAGTTCTGCCCCGACAATGGGAAAGAT
>JAJYRW010000031.1 GCA_021793895.1 Actinomycetes bacterium | reverse complement strand
GTAGGCCCTGGCCCATGACCTTGGCAACACGTACCAAGATCGCGGTCTTCCAGTCCCCTTCCGCGCCGAATCCATAGCCATCAGCCATTAAGCGCTGCACAGCCAATCCGGGCAATTGCCGCAGCCCACCGAGGTCTTCGAACGTGTTGGTGAAGGCTCCAAAACCGCCCTCTTCCAAAAACGAGCGCATACCCCATTCCTGCTTTGCGCCATACCGCAAGGACTCGTGCCGCTCCCCACCAGCCCGCAGTTCGGGAGCCACATCGTAGAGCTCTTCATACTCGGCCACTAGCGCATCAATATCCGCCTTTGGAGCCGCCTCTACCCGCTCAACCAAGTCGTTTACGCCCCACGTGTTCACCGACACGCCAAAGCGCAACTCCGCCTCAGTCTTATCCCCTTCAGTAACAGCAACATTGCGCATATTGTCACCAAAACGCGCCAACTTCAGATTCTGGGCGGCATGCCATCCCGCAGCCGCCCGCGTCCAAGTCCCAATGCGCCCATTCGTATGGGCATGCGCCGTATGGCCCACCACGGTCTTACGCGGTACCGACAAACGCGACTGGATATACCCAAATTCCCGGTCACCATGGGCAGCCTGGTTCAGGTTCATAAAGTCCATGTCGATCGTCGACCACGGCAACTCAACGTTGTCCTGAGTATGCAGATGCAACAGCGGCTTTTGCAGCGCATCCAACCCCGAAATCCACATCTTCGCCGGCGAGAACGTGTGCATCCAAGCGATAATGCCCACACACTCATCCGTCGAGTTCGCCTCCAAGAACAGCCGCTTAATAGCGTCCGAAGAAGTCAAAACCGGCTTCCACACCACCCGAACCGGAACCTGGGCGTCATCCGCAATCCGCTCAGCAACCTTGCGGGACTGTTCCGCAACCTGATCCAACGTCTCAGGGCCATAAAGCCCCTGGCTGCCGGTTACAAACCAGACTTCGAGTTCGTTGAGGTTGGTTTTCATTTCATCTCTCCTTGCGGGCTTTGGCCGTAGACATTTTGGTAACGATCGAATAATGAGTCGATGTCACTTTGTGCGATAGGAATTGCCTCGCCGAGTTGGCGGGAAATATGAACGGTGCGGGCGGCGTCTTCGCACATAACGGCGGCCTTAACGGCGTCAGCGGCGTCCTTACCGATGGTGAAGGGGCCGTGGTTTTGCATGATGACCGCGCGCGAGCGGTGGCCGCGCAGCGTGTCGACAATGCCTTTTCCGATGTCGTCGGAGCCGATGAGCGCAAAGGGTCCGATCGGGATTTCGCCGCCGAATTCGTCCCCAATCGCGGTCAAAACGCAGGGAACGGCCTCACCGCGCGCGGCCCAGGCACACGCGTAGGTGGAGTGAGTGTGGACGACGCCACCCACCTCTTCCATATGCCGATAGACATAGGCGTGGGAATCGGTATCGGATGAGGGGGCGTGCTCTCCTTGCACCACGTTGCCGTACAGATCGCACACCACCATCGATTCGGGGGTGAGATCGTCATAGGAAAGCCCGGAAGGCTTGATGACCATCAGGTCGTAGCCGGGGACGCGGGAGGAGACGTTCCCACCAGTCCACACCACCAGGCCCCAGCGCAGGATTTCGGCGTGCTGCTTGGTCAGGTCCTCCCGGATTTCTTGAATCTGCTGCTTGAGTTCAGCTGACCAGTTGGCCGGGTCGTGTTCAGGTTTGCGTTCAGCGTTAGTCATATTTGGCTCACTTTCTTGCGGGTGTTCCGCAAAGTGTTAAAGATTTTCGACGGCGGCGCGCTCCACCGCTAAGCCGGCGCGCCAGTCGGTGTAAAACTCGTTGAAACCGGCCACGTCTTTCTCCTGTGGCTCTTCGGTAAGGAAGGTCGTTTGGGCAAATACTTCGCGATCTAGGTACTGCTGGAGACTCTCGCCCTGGGCATGCCGACCACTTGCCGCATAGGCCGCGAGAACTGCAATGCCCCAGGCGCCTCCCTCACTGGCAGTATCGGAAATAGAGACCGGCACGTTAAGGGCTCCGGCCAAAAGCTGCTGGGCAACTCCCTCGGTTTGGAACATTCCGCCGTGCGCGAGCAGTTTGTCGACCTCAACGCCCTCTTCTTGCGTCAAAATGTCCATTCCCAACCGCAGCGTGGCAAATGCCGCATAGAGCTGGCTGCGCACGAAGTTGCCCACCGTGAATTTCCGGCCCGGGCGGCGCACAACTAGGGGGCGCCCCTCTTCAAAGCCGGTGATGTGCTCACCCGAAAGATAGTTATAGGCAACGAGCCCGCCCGCGTCGGCGTCTGCCGCCAGGGCGCTGTTAAACAACGCTTGGAATACGTCCGCGCTGGCCACGGCCTCCCCCTGAAGCTGCGTGGCGAACTCCTGAAAAATTTGGGCCCAGTCCCCAATTTCGCTCGCGCCGTTATTGCAGTGCACCATGGCGACCTGGTCGCCGGCGGGAGTGGTCACAATATCGAGTTCGTCGTGGCGCTTCTTGAGCGCTTTTTCGAGTACGACCATGCCGAAAATGGAGGTTCCAACGCTGATGTTGCCCGTGCGGGGCGCGACCGCATCAGTTGCAACCATGCCGGTGCCCGCATCGCCCTCAGGGGGGCAAAATACGGCGCCGGGGTGCAGATCGCCCTCCGGATCTAACGCGCGCGCTCCGGCCTCGGTGAGCGCACCCGCTTCTTCACCGGCGGTGCGCACGGAAGGCAAGATCTCGGCGATATTCCAAGAAAAGCCCTTATCGGCGATGAGCTCGGTGAATTTTTCGAGCATTCCGGAATCGAATTGGCCAGTTTGGCTGTCGATCGGGAACATGCCGGACGCTTCGCCCACTCCCAGGATCTTTTCGCCCGTGAGCTGCCAGTGCACGTATCCGGCAAGCGTGGTCAGTGAGCGCACCTGGTCAACATGGTCTTCACCATTCAAGATCGCCTGATAGAGATGGGCAATGCTCCAGCGCTGCGGAATGTTAAACGAGAAAAGTTCTGAGAGCTGCGAGCTTGCGGCCTCGGTGAAGGTGTTGCGCCAAGTTCGAAACGGAGTGAGCAATTCATCTGCCTCGTTGAAGGGCAGATAGCCGTGCATCATGGCTGAGATCCCCACGCTGCCCACCGTGGTGAGCGTGGTGCCGTAGGTTTTGCGCACGTCAGCCTTCAAATCGGCGTAGCTGGCGCGCAGCCCCTGCCAAACCGCGTCTAACGAGTAAGTCCACACGCCGTTTTCATAACTGTTCTCCCACTCGTGCGATCCGGTGGCCAGCGGCTCCTTGTCGGGGCCAATTAGCACCGCTTTTATGCGGGTGGACCCCAGTTCGATGCCAATGGCGAGTGATTCACCTGCTGGCAATTCAAGGGCGGTCGTCATTGCTCATCCCTTTCCCGTCGTCGGGATCATTAGTTAGCGCGACACTCACTATGTTAACGCTAACAATTACGGTGTCAAATTACAGCCGGCGTGCCCAGGAGGCAAATACCGGCAGATATAGATATCTCACCACATCGCGCCCCGACAGTGCGCGGGCGCCCGCGAGCGCGGACCGGCGTGCCAACCGCATGGCGTAAGGCACTGACAAATACCGCACGGATTAGTCGGTGCGCATTAGTCGGTGCGCATTAGTCGGTGCGCGGCAAGATTCAGTCTTCGCGCACCAGGAGTCAGTCGCGGCGCGGCGGGGCGGTGGACTGGCGGATTACTAGTTCGGGTTTGATCGGCGCCAGGTGCGGCTTGCCCTTATCTTCCAGGGCCTTTAGGAGGGCCGCAATGCACTGGCGTCCCAGTTCTTCGAAGTTTTGCCGCACGGTCGTTAGCGGCGGGCGGTAGTACTCCGCTCCGGGAACGTCATCGAATCCCACAACGGACACGTCCCCCGGCACGTCGTAACCAGCTTCAGTTAGCGCATAAATAAGTCCGAGCGCCATCGGGTCGTTTCCAGCAAATATCGCGCTCGGTAGCGCGCTGGCGCTCATGGACTTGCCGACCTCATAGCCCTGCTGCGAGGTCCAGTCACCAACTATTACTGGGTGGGGTTTAAGGCCCGCTGCCTCCATTTCCGCTCGATAACCCACGACGCGAGCGCGGGCGTCAAAAGAATCGCGCGGCCCAGTCAAATGCACAATTTCTTCATGACCAGACTCGACCAGGTGGCGCACCGCCAAACGCGCACCGAGTTCTTGGTCAACGGCGACCGGAATTTCATCGGCGCGCGGCTTACGCCCCGCCCCCACGACCACGATGGGAATATCTAGGCCTAAGGATTCAAACGTGTCATCGCCCTCAATACTGGTCGTGACAACTACTAGGCCATCGACATCCTGTTCAATGAAGTGATCGATCGCGCTGTGAACCGACTTGGAGTCCACCGTGCTCATATTCGCTAGCGACACGTAGTAACCGGCTTCGCGGGCAGCGCTCTCAACTCCCATCAGGGTTGAAGAGGGGCCGTAGAGTTCCGCCCCGAAAGTGACCACGCCAAAAGTGCGTGAAGCCTGGGTAACCAGCGCGCGCGCCGCGACGTTGCGGCGATATCCCAGTTCAGCGATGGCGGCTAAAACGCGCTCGCGTGTTTCCGGGCGCACCGCGGGTGAGTGATTTAAAACTCGCGAAACGGTTTGGTGTGAAACACCCGCGACCCGGGCAACGTCTGCCATACGCGGCTTACGACCGCGTTGGCCCGCATGCCTCCTATCGGAAGCGGCGCCGTCCGAAATTGCAGCCCCCTCGGTTCCCGCCGCGGCGGGTTTTGCAGACGAAGCGCCAGAAGTTGTCACGGTTCCAGATGCTACTGCCCCAGCTCACGTCCGAGCTCAACGGAGCGATCGTGGGAGGCCTGAACGGCAGCGATGAGGGCGGCTCGCACGCCGCGTTCATCGAGCTCGCGCAGCGCCGCAATTGTGGTGCCTCCGGGGGACGATACGCGCTCGCGCGCAACGGCCGGGTGATCTCCGGTTTCTTGGAGGAGCGTCGCCGCGCCCAAGAGCGTTTGTATCGCAAGTTCTTGCGCTTCTTCGCGGGTCAATCCCAGTAACACTCCGGCTTCACTGAGCGCGTCGGCGATGTAAAAGGCGTAGGCCGGCCCGGAGCCGGACAGGCCAACCACGGCGTCTTGCTGCTTTTCTGGCACGCGCATCACGCGTCCGGTCTGGGCGAGCAACTCTTCGGTCAGGGTGAGGTGTTTTGCTGTGGCGTGCGCTCCAGCGCTGATCGCGGACATTCCCTGGCCCACGACCGCGGGCGTGTTGGGCATGACGCGTACGACGGGCTGATTGGTGGGTAGCCGGTGTGCGAACCAGTCCGTCGACAGCCCCGCAGCCACACTAATGACGAGGGCATGCGGTTCAAGTGTGGAGGAAATTTCACCAAGGAGTGCGCCGGCGTCCTGCGGTTTAACGGCCAAAACAATGACGTCGGCTCCCGCAACTGCCTGCGGATTTGAGTCAGCGAGGATGACACCGTGCCGCTGGGAAATCCGCTGGGCCACTTCGGCGCGCTGCTCGGACAAGATCACGCGCTCCCCCGACCACCCGGCAGCAAGGATTCCGGCCAGGATTGTCTCGCCCATAATGCCGCCGCCTAATACCGCGATCTTTTCGTGTGGTTTCGACATGCACCCTCCAGATGGAAACGATCAGAACCGAGCCTACGCGTATTCGTCACGGTTTAGGGGCAAGCCGCGCAACTTAAGTGAATGCGACGGGCCGAAACGCAACGGCTGGGGTGCGTGCAGCAGCCCCAGCGGGTATCGGGGTCACAGCGGCAACTGGGTGAAGAGCAATTCGACGACTTCCGGTTCCCCGACCAGCAGCAGGCCAATATCGTGATTGCTCCACACAACACCGGCTTCGGTTCCATCGGGAGAGACGAAATAGCGGTAGGTGCCCACGACCTCGTCATCGACGCCGGGCACATTGCCCTCGGCCTCTAACTCGGTGGGGATTATGGCCTGTTCGGCAGCATAATCCGCCAGCCATTCCTTGACATCATCGTCTGTCTCCCAGCGCCCGGCAGCCACCAGCGTCGGTTCGGGATCCTCCGGTATATCCGAGACGCTGGTATTCCCGGTTTGAACGTAAAAGCCCTCATATGCTTCCACCGCGCCAAAGTTTAAAAGCCCCGCGCTCTCGACCCAGGAATCTACTTGAAAACCGGCTACCGCGTCGGTGAGCTTATTGCGCAAGGGACCGGTGGATTCGGCTTCCGTTTCCGACTCTTCCGGCGTATCGGTATCTTCCGGCTCGCCATCAGCTGTCTCTTCGGGCGCTGTGGTCTGTTCCTCCTGGCCGTGTTCGGGCGCATCGGAGTCCGAAGAACTGGGGCGAATGAGCAGAAAAACCGCTCCCGCGAGCAGGGCCGCCAACACGAAAATCGCGCCCCATAAAAAAGGAATCGTGCGGCGCTGCTCGGGATCAGTCATAGAAACCACTTTACGATAGGAGAGTGAGTATCGAAGTTCCTCTTGATTTTCAGCGCACCTGGCTCGAGATTCCACTGGCGGAAAACGCCGAGCCCGACGGGACGCCCAACGAGGTGCTGCGCGCCGACATTACCTGGCTCACCTCCAGTTGGAACTGCATTTTTGGTCGGGGCTGTGCCGGCATCTATGCGGATCGGCCCGATGATGGCTGTTGCACCCTCGGGGCCCACTTCACGGGGAGAGAAGACGTGGATCGGGTGCGCGGCGCCGTCCAAAATCTTCAACCCGAGCAGTGGCAGCGAAACGAGTACCGCGCCAATGACAACTGGCTAGAAGAAGACACCGATGACGCCGGCGAGCCGGAGTTTACGACGCGGCGGGTGGATGGGGCGTGCGTGTTTTTGAATGATGCCGATTTTCCCGGCGGCGGGGGCTGCGCGTTTCACCACGCGGCGTTGGAGGCGGGCCGCGAGCCGCTCGAATTAAAACCGGATGTGTGCTGGCAATTGCCGATTCGGCGCAGTTACCGAACCGTCGAGCGACTTGATGGTACGAGCTATTTGGAGACGTCCATTTCCGAGTTTGACCGCCGCGCGTGGGGCTCGGGCGGCCGGGATTTGGCCTGGTATTGCAGTGGAAATCCCGACGCACACACCGCGGCCGTTCCGGTGTTTATCGGGATGGAAGCCGAACTGCGCGAACTCGTTGGGAATGAGGCCTATGAATTGCTGGCCGCTGCGTGCAATGAGGCCATGGGAGCGCGGCGTCTGCTCCCGCTGACGGTGATTCAACACCCGGCTACGGAGCGGGCCGAAGAGAACGCGAAGTCGAATAGCGGCGGGCCGTAGACAGGGGAATCCCGCGATGTCAGTGGCAACCTCTAGGGTTAAGAACCAACATGGCTAAAGACTCCCCCTCCTTCCGTTGTTCGGCCTGCGGCGCAACCCACTTACGCTGGGTTGGACGCTGCACAAAGTGCCAGGAATTTGGCACAGTCACTGAGGTGGCCGCGACCGCAGCAGCGGGGACGAAGGTGCGCTCGGCGGCAAAGGCTCCCAGTCGGCCCGCGCGCAAAGTAAGTGAAATTCGGGCCGAAAAGGTCAAGCGCTCAGCCACCGGACTTTCTGAATTTGACCGCGTTTTAGGCGGCGGACTGGTCGCGGGTCAGGTCGTGTTGGTGGCGGGCGAGCCGGGGGTGGGAAAGTCGACCCTGCTACTGAGTGTCGGCCAAGAAATGGCACAGCGCCAAGCAACCGTCCTGTACATCACCGGCGAAGAATCTGCCGAGCAAATCGGGGTGCGGGCCCGGCGGATTGGCGCCCACGCGGACTCACTATTAATCGCCGATGAAACTGATCTCCAGGTCGTACTTGGTCACATTGCCGAACAGACCCCCGACGTGCTGATCATCGATTCCATTCAAACCATTGCCTCCCGCGATATTGAGGGGCGCGCCGGCGGCGTCTCGCAGGTGTTGGAGGTTACCCAGGCCATCACCCGGGCCGCGAAATCGGCTGGTTTGCCCGTCCTCATGGTGGGCCAGTCAACGCGGGAAAACTCGGTGGCGGGGCCGCGCGCGCTCGAACACCTGGTGGACACGGTCGTAACCTTTGACGGGGATCGGCAAACCAGTTTGCGCATGCTGCGCGCCACGAAAAACCGCTATGGTCCCGCCGATGAGGTGGCGTGTTTCGAGCAGGCCGATCGCGGTTTGGTTCAGGTAACGGACCCGTCGAAAATCTTTCGCGGTGATCGGGCGCGCCCGGTGGCTGGGACGGCAGTAACGGTCACAATTGAAGGACGACGCCCCCTGGCCTGCGAGGTGCAGGCTCTTTCGGTCGAGACTTCTCAGCCCAATCCGCGCCGCGGCGTAAACGGATTAGATACTTCGCGGGTTGCGATGTTGCTGGCGGTAACGCAGCGGGCCTCTAATGCCAAGTTTTTCAATCAGGACGTGTTTGTCGCCACGATGGGCGGCATGCGGATTATGGATCCGGGCGCGGACTTGGCAGTGTGCCTCGCGCTGTGGACTTCCCGCACGGACCGGGCCGTTCCCAACGATCTGCTGGCGCTGGGCGAAGTCACTCTCTCCGGCGATATCCGCGCCGTTCCCATGCTCACCCAGCGCGTCAATGAGGCCCTGCGTCTGGGCTACCGCACCGTATTGGCTCCGCTTGGCACCCGCGACCAGATCAGCAAACTGCCGGCCGGTGCAAAAATTATAGAAGCCGACCATTTTGGGACGGCCCTCCAGCAAGTGAAATTCATATCTGCCAGCAACGGCGTGAAACTCGATTTCTGATCACCCCGTTGCTTAGCGCAGTTTGCGCCGGTTACCGCGTAAGATTGAACCATTATTTGCTCAAGTAGCCCCAGTGGAGAGTTTTGAAGAAGAGTCAACCAACCCCCAATGAGCTGCGCGCGACGTTAAAAGCGGTGGCTCCGGGCACCGAGCTGCGAGACGGACTAGAACGGATCTTGCGCGGCCGCACGGGAGCGCTGATCGTTCTGGGTCATGACCGAATCGTTGACGCAATCTCCTCGGGTGGTTTCGCCCTGGACGTCGACTTTTCCGCCACCCGCTTACGGGAGCTGTGCAAAATGGATGGTGCGGTCATTATGGACCGCCACGCAACCCGTATCTATCGGGCAGCTGTGCAACTTTTGCCCGATTCATCAATTGAGACAACCGAATCCGGCACCCGACACCGCACGGCCGAGCGCGTTGCCAAACAAACCGGCTTCCCGGTTATTTCGGTCTCCCAATCAATGCGGATCGTGGCGCTATACGTAAATTCACAGCGCTACGTACTGGAAGATTCCGACATTATTTTGTCGCGCTCCAACCAGGCCCTGGCCACCCTCGAACGGTATAAGGCTCGGTTGGACGAAGTCACGCGCACGCTCTCAGCCCTCGAGATTGAAGACCTCGTCACGATGCGCGATGTTGTTGCCGTAGTCCAGCGCCTGGAAATGGTTCGACGCATCAGCGAAGAAATCGAGACCTATATTTTGGAACTGGGCGATGACGGCCGGCTCTTACAGCTCCAACTTGATGAGCTGATTGGCGGCATTGGCCCCGATCGGGAACTGATCATTCAAGATTACCTACCCGCCGATATTTCCGAAGCCGACAGCCACAAAATTCTTACCGACCTCTCCGAATTGGATTCGCTAGAACTCGTAGACCTTTCGAAACTCGCCCGGGTCCTGGGGGTAAACGGCTCCCACGAAAATCTGGATAGCGCCGTGATGCCGCGGGGCTACCGCCTGCTGCACAAAATTCCCCGCCTGCCGGTGGGCATCATTAACCGCCTCGTGACGCACTTCGGCTCGCTGCAACGCCTCCTTGCCGCGAGCGCGGAAGACCTCATGCAGGTGGAGGGAGTTGGCGAGTTACGAGCCCGCTCCGTGCGCGAGGGACTATCGCGGCTGGCGGAGTCCTCGATTTTGGACCGCTACATTTAAAAACTCTAAGAAATATTGAAGCTGTGCTCGGCGGGCTCAACGTCTTCGAGCTCAACTTCTAACTTATAAGTACCCGAGCGCGGCTGCGGCAAATCCGAATCGCACTTCTCATTGGAGCGCTGGCCATCCCAAATTACGGTGTCGACCTTCGTCGATCCGGGACGCAAAAGCACTAGGCGTGAGTCTTCACCCTCACTGGGGCAGTCCGCTGAGGACCAGATGCGGTCACTACCCGAGGTGATGGTCAAGACACGGGATTCATCACCGACATCCACCGTGCACGGATCGGATGAGTTATTGGTTACGCCGACATCAAAGGCCGCTTCCTTGCCGGCCGCAACTTCTTCCGCCGGATCATTCAGCGTGAGCGCTAGGTCCTTCGGATCACACGCGGCGTCCGGGGAGGGGTCTTCTTCGGTCTTTGTGGGCGCTGCGGTCGGTTCGGGGTCGGCCTCATCGGAACTACCGAAGACCCCGGAAATGAGAAAGCCCGCACCAACGAGGACCACCACCAAAACTGCGAGCACCACCAGCCGCCGAACCCAGTAAACACGTGCGGGCTCGGAACCAACCGGTCGCAACAGGCCTCTCACACTTCCACCGTAGAGAAGTCCGGGGGTGAAAACGGCGAGACTCGCCGGCGCGCGCAGTCCTTCGGCCCCGTTTTTGCTCGGGCAGCGCCTACTGGCATATCGTCAACGACGTGAACTCCGCCCCAACGCCACCCAGCAGCCCGCGTCGCGAC
>JAJYRW010000030.1:7934-10669 GCA_021793895.1 Actinomycetes bacterium | reverse complement strand
GCTACCCGGCCTATTTTTAGCCGGAATCATGCTCTATGCCTCCCTCCTCGCCCTTGATGGCCACATCACGATCGGTGAATTAATTGCCGTATACGGAATGTCGAGCTTCCTCGCGATGCCCCTGCAGACGGCCAATGAATTCGCTCAAATTACTGCCCGGGCCATCGTGGCGGCCCGAAAAATCCTCAACATTTTGCGCGTGGAATCCGCCCTGCATGATGCGGATTCCGCCACGACCACTGCGGCCGAAGAAGAACTGGATGTAGCGCAAGACCTCGTTGATGCCCACTCGGGCCTGCGCATCGTGCCGGGCCAGTTCACGGCCGTAGTCAGCGCCGATCCGGATCTGGCCGCGGATGTGGTTTCCCGCTTCGGCCGATTTGACGATCAGGGGCCCGAAGAGGCCGCAGTCCGCTGGGGTGAAGTTCCGCTGCGCCACCTACCGCTGGCACGGGTGCGGGACGAGATCGTGGTCTCCGAAGCAATGCCGCACCTGTTTTCCGGTCCAATCCTGGACGCGCTCGATCCGCACAACGCGGGGCAGTCCGATCCCGATGATGACCGGATGTCGCGGGTAACTATGGCTCTGTGGCACGCCGATGGCACCGACGTGGTGGAACAGCTCCCCTCCCAATTCGCAGACCGGCTCTCCGAGCAGGGCCGCTCACTTTCTGGCGGTCAGCGCCAGCGGCTGGCACTAACCCGCGTGCTGTTGGCGCAGGCGCGGGTACTGATTTTGATTGAACCCACCAGCGCGGTCGACGCCCACAGCGAGGCGCGCATCGCTGATCGCGTGGTTACCGACCGGGTGGGCAAGACCACCGTGATCGTGAGCGTCAGCCCGCTCATACTCGAGCACGCCGACCGCGTCATCCTGCTTGACCCCGCCAGCAAGCAGGTCGCTGCCGAGGGCACGCATGGCGAACTTTTAGAAACTAACGCCGCCTATCAGGCCGTAGTGAGCCGGGGGAACTGATCATGCAACTACCCATTGCGTCTGGCAAACAAACAGCCAAATACGCCGGAGAAGTCCTAAAACGCCACCGGGCCCGGATTGCCGCCATGATGACCATGCACGCCACCGCGGCGCTCGCGGGCCTGACCGGTCCGTGGCTTTTGGGCTACCTGATTGATCGCATGACTGCCGGGACTGCGACCAGGTCCACGGTGTGGACGCTCGCCGCGGTTTTAGCCGGGGCGTTCATCGCTCAGGCGATTTTGGTGCGTTTTGCCCAGCACACTTCCCTGGTTTTTGGGGAGCGCGTGTTTGCCGAACTGCGGGAAGAATTCCTCACCACCGTGATGGGTTTGCCGCTGTCAACGATCGAAATTGCTGGAACCGGTGACCTGGTGGCGCGCACCACCAACGACATCGACCACGTTTCGCACTCCGTGCGATTCGGACTGCCGCGCATCATTGTCACGGCGACCACGGCCGTCCTCACATTGATAGTGGCAATTGTCGCCGGGTCGTGGGCCGCGCTGAGCTTGCTGTTGATCTTGCCGCTGCTCCTGCCCGTGACGCGTCGCTATTTGCGCAAAGCGCCGGCTGGATATCAAGGAATTTTGGCGCAGTGGACGGTCATTAACGGCGGAATCAACGAAACCGTGGCGGGAGCCCACACGGTTGATGCCCTGAGTTTGGGGGCGGAGCGGCGCCGCAATGTCGATAAAACTATGCGCGATTTGCTGGAGCGCGAGCGCTATTCGCTGTGGCTGCGCACCTGGTGGCTGCCGGCGATGACTTTCTCAATTGGCCTGCCCGTGGTGGGCGCGCTGGCGTGGGGCGGGTTCCTGGTCTCCCACGACTGGGTCACGATTGGCCAGGTCACGGCGGTGGCGCTGTATGCGGTGCAGCTGGGCGGTCCGGTGGACGAAATGCTGTTTTGGATTGACGAGATTCAAATTGGGGCGGCGTCTTTATCGCGCCTGGCCGGGGTTTCTCTCGTCGAGATGGACCGCGAAGAATCCGGTGAAGAACCAGCCCACGATCGCCTCCAGGGCCGGGACATTCGCTACGCCTACCGCACCGGGCACAACGTCTTACACGGCATCGATCTCGATCTGGTCCCGCAGGAGCGCCTGGCAATTGTGGGGCCCTCCGGCGCCGGGAAATCCACGCTGGGGCGCATGCTCGCCGGAATTCACCCACCCACCGGTGGTCGCGTAACGGTGGGTGATGTGCCGCTGGTCGACCTGTCACTTGATGAGCTGCGCAGCCGCGTTGCCCTGGTCACACAGGAACACCACGTCTTCGTCGGAACGATCGCCGATAATTTGCTGCTGGCTAAGGCAGATGCCACCGCCGAAGAACTGTGGGAGGTACTGGGCGCAGTTGAATCGCAGCGCTGGGTGGCTGATCTGCCGGAGCAACTCCAAACTCGCGTTGGTTCGGGCGGGCTCGAGCTCAGTCCCGCCCAAGCCCAGCAACTCGCCCTGGGCAGGCTGGTGTTGCTCGACCCGGACGTGCTGGTTTTGGATGAGGCCACCTCGCTCCTGGATCCCCGGGCCGCCCGCGCGCTAGAGCGCAGCCTTTCCGCCGTTTTGAGCGACCGCACGGTCGTGGCAATTGCCCACCGCCTGCACACCGCCCACGATGCCGATCGCGTGGCCGTTGTCGAGCGCGGGCGCATCAGCGAAATCGGACCACACGATGATCTTGTTGCTGCAGAAGGTGATTACGCCCGACTCTGGCGCTCCTGGCAAGCCTGAGCGAGGTACCGTACAAGATCGGA
>JAJYRW010000030.1:0-7924 GCA_021793895.1 Actinomycetes bacterium | reverse complement strand
TGAGCGCGGTAACGTCCAAGCGTGCCCAAAGTGACGTTCCGCGACTTTTTGAGATCGGCGCTGACGCTGCGGATGCTCGCGCTTTTTTTGGGTCTAGTAGTCGTGGCAGGAGTGTGCATCCGCCTGGGGTCGTGGCAATTAGATCGCGCCTCTGAGCGGGCTGAACAAAAATTGGCTGCGGAGGCCGCCGCCGAAGCCAATATGGAACCCCAGCCCCTAAATTCAATACTCAAGCCCGGCCAGACCTTTGTCGGGGCGGCAGAAAATCAGCGCATCACCATCACTGGCGAGTACGAAGCCGCCGATCAGGTCCTAGTTCCGAATCGGATTTTGGACGGCGACGCGGGCTTTGGTGTATTAACTCCCCTTCGCGTGGGGGACGCCGTGCTGCCGGTACTGCGCGGCTGGATTGCTGATCCCACCCAAGAGCTGGATCCGCCGACCGGAGAGGTCACGATTGTGGGGGTTTTGCGTCCCTCGGAGGGGATGGAACCCCAGCAGGTACCCGAGGGGCAGGTATCGCGAATTGCCAGTGCTGATCTGGTCAACCGGTGGGGTGGGCCGATCTGGACTGGATACGTCTTATTGGAAGGGTCGGATCCCGCGCAGCTACCGGCTGCCGATGGGGGACCACACCTCTTGCCGCTTCCGGAGCCCGAAGATGCAGGGCTGAATCTGCAAAATCTTGCCTACGCGTTCGAATGGTGGATTTTCGGCGGCTTCTTCACGATGCTGTGGATTCGTTCGGTGCGTGATCATGCCCGGCGCCGAAAAGAAATTGCTGGCGGCCCGTCCGATCCGCATTCGAATGGCGAACCGCCAACGGGTTCCGGGACCCCCGAGGGTTCTGGCTCGCTGGCCGACTCCGCGCCATCGCAAGATTCTGGCTCGCCGGCTGATAGCGAATCAGCTGCTGGTTCCGCGCCGATGGATGCTGCCAACGCTGCTTCGTCGCGCCCAATTGAAGTAAGAGAAGTGAGTTCTTAGATGTCTAACGATTCGAATTCGGCGCACGAGCCGCACAGCTCGGCAAGCGAAGCGCCACAGACTAGTTCTGGAGCACCGCAGGCTGGTTCTGGAGCCGCGCAGGTTGGTTCTGGAGCCGAGCACCCTGGTTCTGAAGCGCCGCAGACCGCCCCTGAAACGCTGGCGAGCACGCGCGCAGCCCTCAAGCGCTACCGCATCATGGCGTATATCACCGGTGTCATGCTTCTCATCTTGACGTTGGAGATGGTGCTGAAGTACCTAGTACAAGTAAATGGTTTTGGTGAAGAGGTAATTGGCAACTGGGTGGCGTTCGTCCACGGCTGGATTTACGTCGTTTATCTGTGGACTGTTTACGACGTGTGGTCCCGGGCGCGCTGGGCGTGGAGCCGCTTGTGGGTCATGGTCTTTGGGGGAGTGGTTCCCGTGCTGTCCTTCGTGGTCGAAAAGCGCACGCACAACTGGTTGCCCGAAGCCGATGAGCCGGCTGCGCGCTAGGCTAACGACGTGAGTGCAGCTTCAGGTATTGATCATCCTCGTCCGGTCTTAGTAGTAGACATCGATGCCCACGATGTGCAGCAAACCGCGCGCGTCGTGCGCGGGGCCGATATCTATTCCGAGGTCATCGGCGGCAACCGCCCCAGCACCGAGTTTTTCGAACGCGAGCCACTCGCTGCGCTGCTAGTTGGCACTGGGACAAAGAAGACCGCTGGTTTAATTCAAGAACTGCGCCAGCGAAATATTCCAGTAGCCCTAGTCGGCACGGAAGCAAACGATCCAGCTGCTCCCCATCACAGTTCCGCCCCAGCGGATGTCGCCCGGCTTCTGCACGATTCCAGCATCGCGCCGTATTTATTGGAAGAGCTAAGAATCGAGCCGGCGTGGACCACCGACTTGGTTATTGCAGACCAACTCGCAAAGATCCGCGCGCAGGTTGGAAAATCGCGTCTCATCTGTGGTCTGTCCGGCGGAGTGGACTCGGCCGTAGCTGCGGCGCTGGTGCAAAAAGCAGTTGGTAGGCAGCTGACCTGTGTACTTGTCGATCACGGGCTAATGCGCGCGGATGAAATTGAGCAGGTTGAGCGTGATTTTGTCGCCGCGACCGGCGCCAAGCTCATGGTTGTCGACGCACGCGAGCGATTTCTTACCGCCCTGGCGGGCGTGAGTGACCCGGAAGAAAAACGCAAAATCATCGGCCATGAGTTCATCGAGGTTTTCCAGGCGGCAGCCCGTGACGTTGTCGCCTCGGGTGAAGCTGACGATGAACCGGTGGAATTTCTCGTCCAGGGCACCGTCTACCCGGACGTGGTGGAATCCGGTGTGGGCGATGGCGCCAAAAACATCAAGAGCCACCACAACGTTGGCGGACTACCCGAAGATTTACAGTTCGAACTGGTCGAACCGCTACGCGAACTTTTCAAAAGCGAGGTGCGGCAAGTCGGTACCGCCTTGGGCGTCCCGGAATCAATTGTCTGGCGCCAGCCGTTCCCCGGGCCCGGGCTCGGAATCCGGATCGTGGGCGAGATTACGGCCGAGCGCCTCGACGTTCTGCGGGCGGCGGACGCCATTTTGCGCGATGAACTCACCAGCGCCGGCTTGGATCGGGAAATCTGGCAGTGTCCAGTCGTGTTGCTTGCCGAGGTGCGCTCAGTGGGTGTCACCGACGGGGAGCGCACCTATGGGCACCCAATTGTTTTGCGGCCCGTGGTCTCCGAAGACGCCATGACGGCTGACTGGTATCCGCTGCCGTTTGACCTTCTGGCTCGAGTCTCCGACCGCATCACCGCCGAGGTGCCGCATGTGAACCGGGTCGTACTCGATGTGACGCGCAAGCCGCCCGGCACAATCGAATGGGAATAGGCGCCTCAGGCGCGCCCGCACCACGGAGTAGTTGCCAGCTGCGCGCCCGTTGAAAGCTGCGCGCCCGTTTGAAAGCTGCGCGCCCGTTCACAGTCGTGCAGTAATCGGCAGGTGTGGAGCCGTTGACGCGCTATGCGGGTAAAAGGCACCGCAGTAATGCGATTTTCTGATACTCGGGCCCACTGTGTCGCAGGAGTTGCACTATGCGGGTAAAAGGCTGCCCGGCGCTAAAAGGGCGAGCCCCTCAACCCCGCAGCGAGGCGAAAATATCGTCTAAGTTGCGCTCATCGGGCTGGCGGGTGCGCCCGACTTCGCGGAACCACTCCTGGCCCAAAACCTGCTTGAAAATAAACCGCGGTAGTTTCAAAAACATCCCCAGGGTCCGGTCGCCTGAGTCAGCAGATGCCTGCGAGGCATGCGCCCGGAACGCCACCCGCTTTTGAATTATGTACGGCCGCACATTCACACAGTGCGTAATGTCTTCGGCGGCGCTAAATGCGCGCTCAAAGGTCTCGCGCTGAAACTCCGGCGGAAACTTATAAAACCGCGCGGCCAGATCGATGCCCTTGAGCAAAACGTTCCGATCCACCGTGGCCTCCAGCACGCGCGGTGTTTCAGCGACCATCGCGGCGCGCCAACCCACCCGGTGGACCTGCACGTGATCCGGGTGACCGTAGCCGCCGGCCGCGTCATAGGTGGTCAAAATATCGGCGTTTTCTTCCACCAAAATCTCAGCAAGTCGGGCGGCGGCTTCCTCGACATCGGCGTTAACGAATCGGGTGCCGTGCGGCGGGTCGAGAACGGGCACGTTTTCATGGCCGGAGTCCAAATATCCCAAGAACTCCACGCGCGCCACGCCCAGCGCCCGGGCTGAGCGCAGCACTTCACGGTGCCGATGCAGCGCGAGCGTGTGCGCGTCGCCAAATTCGCTTCCCGCCTGGCCCAGTTCGCCATTGGTGGCAACTACGAGGACTACGCGGTGGCCTTCGGCAGCAGCGCGCGCCATCGTGCCGGAAGTCAGGAGCGCTTCATCATCGGGATGTGCGTGAAAACACACGAGAGTATGCACAGTTAAACGGCTCACTTGGGTTTGAAAATATGGTTGTGGCATACGCTAGCGTAATGCGAATAGTTCACGTCTCTGACGCGTACGTGCCGCGCATTGGAGGCTTGGAAACTCAGGTCTGCAGCCTCGCTGAAATGCAAGCGGGCGCCGGCCACGAGGTATTCGTTCTTACCGCCACGCTCGGGTATGACTCCAATGGAGCGCCGTTGGGCGAGGGAGCAGTTGAAAAAAATGCGGGTGTCGAAGTGCGCCGCCTCGCCCGAAAAATGCCGGGAAATGTCCCGGTCCATCCCCGGCAAAATTCGCTAATTGTCCAGGCACTGCAAGAAATCCAACCCGATGTGGTGCACACGCACGCGGGAATGATCTCACCGTTTTCCTTTGCGGGCATCCGCCAGGCACTCAAACTGCAATTGCCCATTGTCGTGACCTGGCACTCGACTTTTACCGGTTGGTCTGCCGCTTTCAAAGCAAAAGCGCGGCTGAGTGGTTGGCATCGAGCACCAGTGGCTTGGACGGCCGTGGGCTCGCCGGGTAAACGCCATGTCGAGCGCATGCTAAAAAGTCGGCGCACCGGCGATCCAGTAGTCCAGATCCTGCCCAACGGAGTAGACGTAGCAAAGTGGGCGCCATCCGAAATCAAAAAAACCGATACGGATGTGGCCGGGAAAAATATAATCGCCGCTCCCTGGCAAACGCCCGACCCCAATCGGGTGCGCATCGTTGCCACGCAGCGCCTGGAAGTGCGAAAACGCACAATTCCGCTGCTGCGCGCCGTTGCTCGGGCGCGGGAACTGGTGCCCGCGGGGACGAAATTGGAACTTCTCATTGTGGGCACCGGCAGCCAAGATGGCGCCGTGAAGCGCTGGATCGAGCGAAATTCGGCCGGTCACTGGGTAAAACAAGCGGGCCAGCTCACCCGCGACCAACTAACTGACCTGTATCGGCACACGGACGTTTTTGCTGCCCCTGCCCAACTGGAAGCGTTCGGCATCGCGGCCCTGGAGGCGCGCAGCGCGGGCCTGGCAGTGGTGGCGCGTTCGGGGTCCGGGGTGGCGGATTTCGTCGACCATCGGGTCAGCGGTTTGCTCGTCGACGATGATGAGGCTTTCGCGGGAGCGCTCGCGCAATTAGCGAGCGAGCCGCATTTACTAGCGCGAATCAAGGACCACAACGTCGCCCACCTCCCACCGTTTGACTGGCAGGCGGTATTACAGAAAACTGATCAAGAATATGCTCGCGCAAAAAGGATCAGTAAAACTGCGTAATTACGCGGAAAATTAAGTAAGAACTTCGCCGGACTTTTCCCTTTTTTGATTTTGAGGACTAAGGGCCCAAAGCCCGGCGGAAAATGCTGGCAAAGTTTCTACCGGAAGCGATCAAGAAAACTGAACGCACCGGAGGTTGAGAAGTTCAGCCACCGCCCACATGACACCGTCGAAAGGAAACTACGTCATGTCTAACGCAGCCTCTCGCAACACGAAGACCCCGCGCATCATCGGTCTAATTGCCATCATCGCTGGCGCCGTCATGATTTTGGGTGGTGGAGTCACCTGGGGAATGGTCCAAAGCCAACTCTCGGACGAAAACATCACTATTCCAGGCGACGCCTCAATGTTTCCCGGCAAGCAGGTGAAGGGTCCGCTGACCGCTTACTCTCAGGCGGACATCATTAACAAGCACGCACTGGAAAGCTCCGGTGGCAAAACCTACGCCGAACTGGATCAGGACGATCCCACTCGGGACGTAGTGATGAACGGTTCGTTCCTGCGGGCCTCGCTGTTCACGTCGGTCATCGCCTTCGGAATCGCAGCCTTCGTCATTGGTCTGGGCGTGCTGTTCATACTGGTCGGTTGGGGATTACGCGCACTAGCCGGACGCCCCGTAGTTGAAGCTCCCGGAACTGCCGCAGCCGCAGAAGCCGCAGCAGCCTCATAAGTCTTAAAGCCACGATCGGCTGAAGCTGATCATTCACACGCAGCCGGGAGTGCCTCTTTGCAGGTGCTCCCGGTTTCGCTATGTCCACCAATCCCGGTTCCGCCCTGCACGAAAGGCGCAAAATCCGCTACATTCGTGTAGCAGAAATCCACTACATTCGTCCAGCATCACCGCCCCAGCCCGATAGCCCAGCCCACAGCCCCAGGGAGTTTTCATCACACCGCTCGTGCTCATCCTTGGCGCGCTCATCATGGCGGCGTCCCTATTTATCGCGGGCGTTACGGGTTTCGGCAATGGACTAGTAAGCCTGCCGCTTTTACTGCTTCTCGGCCTGCCGCTGGAGCAGGTTGTAGTGGTCAACCTCGTAATCATCTTCATTACCCGCATTCCCACCACGTGGAAGTTGCGCGCGGAGATCGATTTTCCCAAAGTGCTCGCACTCGGCATTGGAACCATCGCCGGGGTCGTGGCGGGATTGGTGGTTTTCGACTGGCTGCCCCTGCGCGCGCTCAAGCTTTTTGCGGCAGTTGTGATTATCATTTCGGCGGCTTATTTGTGGTGGCGCAATACGCGACCGACTGATTTTGGACGGCGCCTCGCACCCGGGTTTTTTACGTGGCCGCTAACTGGGGTGCTGGGCGGATTCTTTGGCATCACCACGTCGCTAAATGGTCTACCGGTGGCGATTGTTTCCGCGCGGTTCCGCCAGCTCCCTACTAGGTTTGTTGCCGATATTTCGGCCTACTTTTTGCTTTCCGGGGCGCTGATTTTGGCCGGACTGTGGTGGCAAGGGGCCGTGGACTGGGGCCAGTCCCTGACCTACAGCGCCTGGTGGTTGCCCGGAGCCATCGCGGCAAATGCGCTCGGCCTGGCGCTAGTACCGCGCCTGAACCGAGCGACATTTGAACGCATTGTGTTGGTGCTCATCGCACTGACGGGCATCGTGACGGGTGTGCTGGCTTAGTCTCCGTTTTTCCGCAGCGCGGTGATCAGCGACCCCACGATGAGCAGCACACCGGCACCCAGGAGGACGGCAATGGCCGCGAACTGCGGGTTTATGCTGAAGCCGCGATCCCAAAGAATCAGCATCACGCCCAGCGCGACAATGATTAGGCCCCACACGATGGTGCCCATGCGGATCGGGGTGGACGTCTTCTTTTCCGGCTCCGCCACGTCTGTTGGGCTCTGTGGCTCTACCTGTTCCTCGCTCATGATGTGACCTCGCTAGTTTTCGGGGCGGCCGCGGTGACCGAAATGTCACCAATCAGGCCAATAATTGATACTTCAAGCTGTTCATCTGCGGGGAATTGCTCACCCAGGGTGTATGAGTGCTCACCAATGAAGAGGCCGCTGCGATCCCCATCGGGGTTATCGACCACCGACACATCCCCAATACTCAGTGCAGTTGTGAGGACGACGCGGCGGTCGTTTGGAACAATGACCGAGACGTCCCCAATGGCGAAGCGCAGATCAACTTCTTGGGATTCAACATCCCGCGGTACATCACGCAGATCAGCCTCAATCGAACCGACTCCGGTGGACTTATTAAGACCCGAGGTCGAATTCGATGTCGGATGCCACGAGACATTCCCCACGACCGGCCCCGCGCCGATCCACCCCACACTCGCGGCCAGTGTCACGACCAAAGTGATTACGGCCAGCGGTGATAGCGCGGATGAAGTTCGACCTAAGAATCCGGCGACAATAACGCCAATTCCTAACACAATCACCGCGCCCCCAATCGGTGTGATCCACCACTGCGCGGCAGTAGCGGAATTCATTTGTACCAGCGCGATGATGGCGGCCGTAATGAGAGCCAGTCCCGCGAAGGCCGAAACGAGAGCAACACCCGCGCGCAACTGCTTCGGGGCAGGGGACGGCTGCGGACCCTGGTGGCCGGGCTGCTGCGGGCCCTGCGGACCCTGGTGGCCGGGCTGCTGCGGACCATAGTCCCCGGGCCCCTGCGGGCCCTGCGGCCCGTACATTGGCTGAGTGTGGTCCGCTGGCGTGGTTTCACCGGAAGCCCCGACTACAAAGCCGGAGTCGCCTGCGGGCTCAGTCTCCGACCCGGCGAGA
>JAJYRW010000029.1 GCA_021793895.1 Actinomycetes bacterium | reverse complement strand
CAAGTGCAGCTGATCATAAGCACCGCCGCCTCGCGAATCATTTGTGGTCGCCCGCGCCGGGCGACCTGCATTGCGCACTGCCCGAAAATCCGGAACTAGGCAGTTATGCTCAAATGCAGTATATTAAATGCTCAGATTAAGCATAATGGCTGCCACGGCAGCGGTGTTCGCTCGCGTGTTCTTTCTAAGGAGCCCAATATTCATGGCCGAAACTCCCTTGCTCGCTGCTGATCTATACGAAAAAGTCCGACAAGTAATCCCGGCCGTGGAATGGCCCGTATTCGCCGAGGATGCCCTGGAAGTCTTGCGACTCAAGCAAGAGAAAAACGCGGTGATCTTGGCGCATAATTACCAAACGCCAGAAATCTTCCACACGGTCGCCGATATTTCGGGTGATTCCCTCGCCCTTGCTCGAGAAGCAGAGCATGTCGAGGCGGAGGTAATTGTTTTAGCTGGCGTGCACTTCATGGCAGAGACAGCCAAATTGCTTAACCCGGCGAAGAAGGTCTTGATTCCTGACCCGCTCGCCGGCTGCTCCTTAGCAGAGTCGATCACCGCGGCAGATGTGCGCACGCTGCGCGCACAACATCCCGGGGTTCCCGTAGTTACGTACGTGAACACGTCCGCGGCGGTAAAGGCGGAAAGTGATATTTGCTGTACCTCGGGCAATGCCGTGAAGGTGATCGAGTCACTGGGCGTTGAAAAAGTAATCATGATTCCCGATGAGTACTTGGCAAAGAATATTGCCCGGGAAACCGGGGTGGAAATCATTACCTGGGCGGGGCGCTGCGAGGTCCACGAGCGCTTCACCCCGCAAGATGTGCAGCAGATTCGCAAGGATCACCCCGACGTCGTCGTGCTGGCTCATCCGGAGTGTCCTCCCGAGGTGGTGGATGAAGCCGACCACTCCGGTTCGACCGCACAGATGTCGAATTTTGTATCTGAGCGCCAGCCGCGGCAGGTAGCGCTCATTACCGAGTGCTCCATGAGTGACAACGTGGCTATTGACCACCCGCAGGTCGATTTCGTGCGCCCGTGCAATCTGTGCCCGCATATGAAGCGCAATTCTTTGGCCAAGATTCGCCGCAGCCTAGAAACGATGCAGCATGAGGTCACAATTGCACGTGACGTCGCCGAACGCGCTCGCCGCGCGGTCGAGCGCATGTTGGAGGTGTCGTAGGTGTCACTCACGCCCCTACTTGTGGAGCCGATTGCGCGCGCCGCGCTGCTGGAAGACCTAGGGCGCGGCGGCGATTTAACGAGTGAGGCGACTATTCCACCTGACCGTCAGGCCGCAGCGGCGCTTATCGCCCGCGATGAAGGCGTAGTGGCCGGTATTGAAGTCGCGCGCATGGTATTTGATATGGCGAGCCCCGAAATTGAGATGCAGGAAATTCTCTTAGACGGAGCGCAGGTGCACGCTGGAGGGCATATTGCTTCTATTAGGGGGCCGGCAGCCGCCCTGCTAACAGCTGAGCGCACGGCATTGAACTTCTTAAGCCACCTCAGTGGCATAGCCACCGCTACCGCCCAGCTGGTCGCAGCTATTGCAGGCACCAAAGCGCGGGTTTGTTGCACGCGAAAGACAACGCCCGGTCTGCGCGGGCTAGAAAAATATGCGGTTCGGACCGGAGGCGGCACCAATCATCGATTCGGGCTCGATGATGCGGTGCTCATTAAAGACAACCACATTGCAATTGCCGGTGGCATTTCCGCGGCTTTGCAGGCCGCGAAAGCCCGCGTGGGGCACATGGTCAAAATTCAGATCGAGGTCGGGACCATCGCTCAGCTCACCGAGGCGCTGGAAATCGGCGTTGATGCGGTGTTGCTGGACAATATGGAACCGCCGACTTTGGCAACAGCGGTGAGCCTGATCAGGGGCCAAGCGGTGACCGAGGCCTCGGGCCGCATCTCACCCGCCCAAATTCGGGCCGTTGCCGATGCCGGCGTGGATCTAATCTCGTGTGGCTGGCTTACCCATAGCGCACCGATTCTCGATATCGGGTTAGACATCCAAGACGCGGGCAAGCAGCCCATCTAGGTGCGGACGGTAGCCCGCTCCAAAAAGCACGACGTGCATGCCGATGGGAAACACCTGATGCACGGCAAGGTCAAAGTTGCTGGGCGGCGGCAGATCTGAAATCTGGGCGTAGCCGGCCAAAATGTCGTTTAGGTGCGGGCAGCCAAACAGTTCCAGCATCGCCAAGTCGGTGTAGGGATGGTTGGCGTGGGCGGCGGGGTCAATCAACACGGCCTCCCCTTGCGACCACATGAGATTTCCAGCCCACAGGTCACCATGAACGCGAACAGGCGGCGCGTCGCTGCCCCAATTTTCAGCAACGATGCCCTCTTGCAGCGCGTCAAGGCCGCGAGCAAGCCGCGGATCCAACTGGCCCGTATCTTCTAAGAAGTCTCGCAGGGGCGCGAGACGCGATGCGGTGAAGAACTGGCTCCAGGTCGGGTATTCACGCACCGGAATTTCATACACATCGGCCAGCGGCCCGAAAAACCAGTTCCCATTCCAGTTTGGTGGCACAGCACCGAAACCGGTGGTGACGTTTTGATGTAGGTGGGCCAGGCGCCGTCCAAAATCAAAAGCGGCCGGTGCCGTAGGAACGCCGGCGGGTAAAAATTCCAACTCAAGTTCGGTTTCGGAATAGTCCTGAACTTGGACCACGCGCGGGCCGCCCGCCACCCGCAGCCAATCCAAGCCGGCCGCTTCGCATTGAAAAAATCCGCTGGGCGCATCGGCGCGGTGCTTGGTGAACGTGCGGGACATACGACTCCTTATCAGCGGCAGGGACCGCCACCCAGTTTAGAAAGACCGGTTAGGTCACCGTCTTGAAACTCATGGACGGTGGGCGTTTCATGCATCAACTGGGTCGTGTCGTCCACGTGCCCCAGACCAACAAGGTGGCCCAACTCGTGGCGCAACACGCGCACATAGGCCGGCTCTTGGTTAACGGCCGGCTCATAAATGAGCGTCTCATCGAGGTAGATGTTGCCGGTAACGTAGCGCGTTGTTCCGGTATAGGTGTTTTCAATTTGGCGCACCTGGGCCAAACCGGCGACTGAACCTTCCAGGTCGGGGATCTGCTCCTCATTGGCGAATTGAATCACCACCGGGTCCCACTCCTCGGCGGTGTTGAGGTCAAAGTCGGACTCCGAAGTGGGCGCTTGGCCCGTGACGCCCTCGTAGACAAAAACCAGGCCCGTGGCGGCGGCGACTTCCTCCACCGCGTATTCCACCCAGTCGACGAAGTAATCATCGCCGTGTTTGGGGTTCACCATGTAGCGAATCGGCTCACATGAGGACCAGCGGGTCGGGTCATCGCGATCGGCTTCTTCGCCATTATCTACGCTCCAAAATTCGTATGCCGAGCTGGGGTTTTCGATCGTCGGCGGTTCGGCAAGCGGCGGGCCGTCCTTCGGAGTCCGAGAACCCAGCGGATCAGCCGTGAGGGTGGAGTACAGGTCATCCCAGGCGGCCGTCACCCCGCCGGGGTAGTTGAAAACGCGGTATCCCACGAGCGTGAGCAAGCCCAAAATGAGCAGGAGTGAAATCGCCCGCACGCCCCGCCCGCGCCGCGTTCGCCGGCGATGGATGCGATTTTGCTTGCGCCACTTACGCTGCTGGCGCCGGCTGAGGTGGGGTGGCATTCCACCCGAATATGGCTGATAAAGCGGCGGCGTCGCCCGGGGCGGGGTTTCTTCCCAGTCGCGCGGCGGGGCTGCCTCGGGATTCCTTGCCTGGGCCTCATCAATTACCCACTGCGGGAGGCGCCCGGTGGGTGAACGAGGAAGATCATCAGGAGGAATGCTCATTGCACAATTATCAGCTTTCACTTGGTGGTGCGTTAATTATCGCCGATAAGTTCACCGGTTGGGCCAGGTGGCAGATGGCACACTAAAACACATGAACCTAACAGACTCCCTTGCAGAGCTCGCCCAGCAGAACTTTTCTGGCGTGGCATTTCTCGGGGCCTATGGGCTGACGTGGCTCATCTGCGGCCTGGGATGGACGCGCGTAGCCATACCAGCAGCGGGGCCAAAGCGGCTAGAAATTTCGGAGCGGACCGCGGCTTTTGTCACGCTCTTTCAAGGGTTGGTCGCCTTCCCATTAGCCATGGGAGCATCACTACTTTTGGGTGCAATAGGCAATGAACGCCCCGTTAGTGATGAAATTACCCAGCTGTCCGTTTTGATTGGCTCATCACAGTTGCTGGGTTTGCCATTCTTGATTTATCTCGTCGTTAAACGCACCTATGCGCTCGTGCCGTTTGCGTTTGCCGCCATTACGTCCATGCACTTTGTTTTATATTCGTGGCTGTACCGCACGCCGATATACATCGCGATGGCAATACTGATCGCGCTGGGAACACTGATCGTGATGCTCAGCAGCCCAAACCAGCGCCCGGGCAGCGCGCCGGCGCGAGTGTGCTTCTTAACCGGAGGGCTGCTGGCGGTAACGGCAGGTGTGTTTATTGTCATTCACGCCACCTGAGCGGAAAAAACCCGCAGTGCCGGACGAACCAAAAAATTGGGTGCCTGGCACTGCGGGTTTTAAACTGGCACTGCGGGTTTTAAAACAGCCCTACATCATGGTGTCTTCAGATTCCGGGACGCCAATTACGCAAGCCTTATCGGAATCGCGCCACCGCACGCAGACCTTGCTATCTATTTCCAGGGATTCCAGCTCCCCGCCCGGACGCTCGCGGACCTGAATGAGCCCACCGGTACCGTCGTCCACCGCGGCCAAAATGTCTTGGCCCACGAAGCGCTTATAAGAAAGCGTGCCGGCAACGAGGCAATCCTCGCCATTTTCTCGAGCGACAACCTCAAGCGCTTCGGGGCGGGCCACTAACAGGCCCGCTTCGCCGGTACCCAGCGAAACACCGGCTCCAAAGGATGCAGAAGTAACCGAACCAGTATTGGTCTTTACTACACAACCAGAATTGGCCACATCCTGGACCGTCACCGACAGCAGGTTGGCATCACCCAGGAACTGGGCCACAAACGCGTTTGCGGGTCGGTCGTAGATCTCTGTGTTCGTAGCCGATTGCGCAATGATGCCCCGAGTCATTACCGCGACCTCATCCGATAGCGCGAGCGCTTCTTCCTGGTCGTGGGTGACATACAGGGCGGTGAACTTGATGCGGTCGTGAATCTCGCGGAGTTCTTCTTGCAATTGCTGGCGCAATTTCCGGTCCAACGCTCCCAGCGGCTCGTCGAAGAGCATCATTTCGGGCTCAAAGACCAAGCCACGGGCCAAAGCCACGCGCTGTTTTTGGCCACCACTGAGTTCGCCGGGCTTCGCGCCACCGCGGTTTTCAAGTTCCACCATGGTGAGCGCATCCTTCACGCGCCGACGCAATTCAGCGCCGCGAATGCCGCGCTGGCGCAGGGGGAAGGCCACGTTTTGCGCCACACTCATGTGCGGGAAGAGCGCATAGGTCTGGAATACGATTCCCAGCCCGCGCTTTTCCGGTGGAATGGAAGCCACGTTCCGGCCGCGGATGAAAATCTCGCCCTCATCCGGTTCGAGGAAGCCAGCGATGAGATTCAATGTCGTGGTTTTACCCGACCCGCTCGAGCCCAAAAGGGTGAACATTTCGCCCTTATGGACTTTCATTGAGACGTCGTTTACCACCAGGTTGTTACCCAGGGTTTTCGATACGCCGACCAGTTCCAAGCCGGGAGTAGACTGGTCTGTCTTTTCTACCGGAGCAGCCGTTGCCGGCCCCGCGGTTTTTTCTGCCGATCCGGCCCCTTCGGCCGAGGCGGCTGTTTGGGCTGTCATGTCTTCTCCTTGGGTCATTGGACCTTCTTCGTGGCACCGAAGGAACGGGCAAGTACGAGGTAGATAACCAAAATCGTGAGCGTGAACGTTGTCGTGATTGCCGCAACCGCCGCAATTTCGGGCGTGGTGGTGTGCTGAATTTGCGACCACAACACCTGCGGAATTGTTGGTACGACACCTGCCCCCAGGAATAGCGGCAGGATTAGCTCGTCAAAGGAAATAACGAACGTCAGCACCGCACCAGCTAAAACACCGGGCCCGATAATCGGTAGAACGATGCGCAAAAATACGATGTGCGCGCGGGCGCCGAGGCTGCGGGCGGCCAGTAAGAACTCGGGGTTCAGGTTTGAAAGCGCACCCGAGACGTTCAGGAACACAAATGGCACTCCCATAAAGCCGTGCCCGATGATGATTCCCAGTTTCGTTCCAACCAGTGACAGGTCACTAAATAGGCCGAACCAGGCAACTGCCAAAACAACTGGCGGTAAAACCAGCGGTAGGGCAACTGCCAGTTGGATGGGCAGGCTAAATATGCGCCGACTTGGAATCACCGCGGCGGTGAGAGTTCCAATAACGGTGGCAATTGCTGCTGCGCCCAACCCCACCTGCACGCTGGTCCACAGTGCGTCTTGCCACACCGAACTAGTCGCCACATTTTGCAGGTGGACCGTTGATAGCTCATCGGGTGGGAAGCGCAAGACCCGACCACTGTTCAGCGCCAGTGGGAACACCATGGCGGTGGGAGCCAGTAAAAAGATTAAAACCAGCGTCGCCAGCGTGGTGGTACCAATGCGCCGGGGCTTGCGGGGTTTAACGAAGCGCGGACGGCGGCGCTGGGTACTGATCGCTGGCCGGGTTTTCTCAGCTACAGCGGTCATTTTGCTTCCTCCTTTTGAGGTGCAATCTGGCGCAGCGCGATCGGAATACTAACCAAGACGGCTACACCGACGATTATGGCCAACCCGGATGCGGTATCTAAGCGATTTAGCTTATTGATTGCGTCATCGATCAGATTTGCCACCATTCGATCTCCACGCCCACCCAGCAGTGCCGGGGTGACATAGAACCCGGCGGACAGCACAAACACGGTCACCGAGGAGGTGGCAACGCCGGGCCCCGAAAGTGGGAACGTGATGGAGGTAAAGGTTCGCCCCCGTCCCGCTCCCAACGATCGGGAGGCTTTGATCAGCGAACGATCAATGCCGGTTAGCGCCACGTAGATAGGCACTACGGCAATCGGGAGTAAGTAGTGCACCATGGCAACGATTACGGCAGTTCTGGTGAACAGTAATTGCACTGGCTCACTAGTAATGCCGATTCCCATGAGCATTTTGTTTATCGGGCCGCTGTTTTCCAAAATGACCGTCCACGAGAAGTTCTTAACCACAATTGAGGTGAAGAACGGGATGATCAGTGCGCCTAGTAGCAAGAGCTTCCAGGTGCCATGGCTGTTCCAAATGTAATAAGCAAGTGGATAAGCCAGCCCGATAGTGAAAATGGTGGTGGTAACCGCAATGATCACCGTGGTGATAATGACGGATATGTAGCCGTCATTATTGAAAATCTGGACATAGGCGTTGGTGCCATCTGCCCCGGTTTCCAAACTGCGGTTTACCAAACCAACGAACGGGATCACCAGGCCCACGGTGAAAATAGCGATCACCGCGAGCAATAAGAGACCTCGAACGCTTGAGATTCTTTTAATAATCTCCATTAGCATTCCCTGCCGTAGCTTTACCTACCGTTGCGTTACTGGCTCGTCATGAACCGGTTGAAGGCGTCCTGGGCTTCCTCGGTGTTTTCGCCCCACCATTCCAGGTCAACCGGGAAAGAAAGTTCGGCCACGTCCGGATTCGAGGGCAGCATCTCGGCTACATCGCCCTCGATCAGCGTGTTGCCTTCGGCATTGGGGCCGGAGTATGCGGTCAGTTCACCGATTTCAGTGGAGCATTCAACGCATTCGCCTGCCCAAGCCAAGAACTCCATGGCGGCTTCTTTATTGGGCGCGTCTTTCGGTACTACCCAGTAGGAGCCACCGGTTTGGCCCACGGGGTTGTAGCCCACGTCCAGTCCTTCTTCTTGCAGCGCGAGCATGCGTGCTGAAGCCGACTGAATCAGGGTCGCGTCGCCACTGGTAAGCAGCTGAGAGGCCTGGTCTAAGGAATCCACCACGATCAGGTCATCAGCAACTGAGTTGAGCTTGTCGACGGCCCGATCCAGGTCAAGGGGGTACAGGTCGTTCTTATCGACACCGTCACCAATTAGCACGTATTCAAGGGTGCCGTCTTGGATGTAGCTTTCGATAGCGCGCTTACCGTCGAAGGAGTCCGGGTCGTAGAACTCTTCCCATGTGGGCGGCTCATCTGGCCAATCCTCGTTGTTGTAGCCGATGCCCACGGTGTAGAAACTGGCCGCTACGCCGCATTCTTCGCCGGCGTTTTCCTCTAGCACGCTTTCGTCAACCACGTCGTAGTCAATTGGTTCCAGGACACCGGCGAGGCAGCCAGCGACCATATCGGCACCGTTGAGTTCGACGATGTCCCACTGAACGTTGTTGTTTTCAACCTGGACGGATACCGCACCCAGCGAAGCTTCCGTGTTCAGCACGGAGAGGATCACATCGGTCTCTTCGTCGTATACGTCGTAGTAGGCCTCCATCTGGGCGTCGCCATAGGCGCCACCAAAGCCAGCCACGATCAGTTCGCCGGAACCGCCGGCGTCGCCGTTTCCGTCACCATTGCTGTCGCCACCACCACAGGCAGCGAGCACCAGGGCCGTTCCAGCGAATAGGGAAATAGGTACAACAGCCTTGCGTCCATTAAGAGGCTTAATGGCCATGTTCAAATCAATCCTTAAATATGTGGAAAATATTGATCGGCTTGGATATTTTGCATTCGAGAATTATGTGTGATTTCTGGCGAAAATGCTAGACCTGAAGATACAAAAATGACCAACTTAGGCGGCGACTGCCTGCCGTATGAGATTGGCCTGGGTCCGCGCTTTGGCCGGTTTTTCGGCCCGGCGCGTGCTTTCAGCGTACGAAATCAAGTGGTCAATCTGCTTCTGGGCAGCATTTGCACCAACTAGATGTACTGTCACCTCAAAATCGTATGGGGTTCTGGGATCGCTTTGCTCTATTAAATAGAAGTGGGCATCATTATTTTTTGCGACCACATCTACCTTAATAAGTTCAAACTCCAGTTCTCGGTAAATTGCACCGATGATTAGTGTGTGACAAAGATAGGAACTAAGGGCACCAAGTAAATGCTCGGGGGCGTGTGGAGTCAGACTCCCGCCAGCCGTTTTGGGGCGAGTATCACTCAAATAGCCCCACTCTTGGACGGTTATCTTGTGGACCGCGGTCAAGTCTTGGACATCGCCACTCACCGATAAATCTTCGCAGTGAGTTGCGGCCTGCGGGCGAGCGTTAACTAAGTGTTGTGTTGCGGATGTTTTGAGAACCGGAGGTTCTCGCAATCCGGTGGTGGACACGTAGTCTCCCAACAGTGGTCTGGCTGAACGCTCACGCCGGTTGCTTGGCGCGAATTCCTCACAAAACTAGTGCTAAGTAATCATCCATTCAACCGGCGATTTATGTCGCAGGCGTAGTGCGGCGGCAAACTGACTTGTGTCAACTTAACAGATGTGATCACAAACTACTACTGCCGTTATAGTTCTGTTACATACGTCTTTGCAGGGCAGATTTTAGGCCCAGTGCGGGGTGTCCCATAACTGCAGGCGCTGGCCTAGATCGCGCTCGATCGCGGCCGTATATACGCGCTTTGCCCAAGCGACATCTTCGACCGGCATGCCGCCCGATATGAAGATCGTTGCCCGCATATCAGCCCGGTTTTCAGACTTTTCGGCCATCAACGATCCCAGGTTTTCTACCTGCTCTCTCGCCACCTGACCGGCATCCAGCAACTCGAGCAGGTCGGCAGACATCGCCCAAGATCTAATGCTTTCCAGGCCGTCGGGGTGCGTAAGCGCATCATGGTAGAGCGCTTCATGCATTGCCCAGTTATCCACCACGAGCCGGCTTTGCTGATAAAAGTCCGCGGAAATGCTGGTGTTTCCGGTCAGTGCTAAAACCGCGCCCGGCTTAACCCACTCCCCTAAGATTTCCGGCGGTGTAGCACCAGATGTTGCAACCGAAATGACATCTGAGCCCGCAATTGCAGCCTGCATCGACTGCGCTGTCCGGGCGCTGAGCCCAAACTCATCGGTCAACTCGGCGGCGAAAGCGCCGGCCCGCTCGAAATCTAGGTCAAAGACTTTCACTTCCTTAAGTCCCGGCATGGCGCAAGCTATTGCCCGGGCGCAGGCCCGGCTAATAACCCCGGCGCCGATAATTGCCGCCACTTGCGCATCGGCAGTGGCGAGGTGCCGCGCAGCAACGCCGGCCACGGCGCCGGTGCGCATCGCGCTGATCAGATTGCCGGACATATAAGCAATTGGCGCGCCGGTATCGACATCATTCAAGGTGATGGTGTGGATTGACCGCGGCAGCCCCTTATCGCGATTGGCGATGTTGGACCCGTACCATTTCTCGCCAATAACGTGAAAGTCTCCGCCTAAATAGGCCACCATCGACATGAAGCGCCGATCCGGCCCGGCTGCCGGCATGCCGGGAAACGGTGGGGATCGCGGAAACCACATCATCAAACCATGGTCATTTTGACCGGGTCCGCCCATTAAATAGTCACCACGAGCGACGAGGCTGAAGACCTCCTCCATAGTCTCCACACAGCGATCCATGTCGAGTACACCCGCGCCAATTAGGTCTGCTTCCGATAAAAATCGAAAGCTTAAGCCTCGTTGCGTCATACCTAGCTCCAATTCGTTGGAATTTGTAGTAGCGCGATATTTAATTTTGCTCTCTGTCGAACGAGAGGTTTGTGCTCTCTGCCGA
>JAJYRW010000028.1 GCA_021793895.1 Actinomycetes bacterium | reverse complement strand
GCGGGCCGGTGTGGCTCGCGCGCTAGCGGCAGATCCACCGGTAATGCTGATGGACGAGCCCTTTGGTGCCACCGACCCGATTACACGCGAGCACCTGCAAAACGAGTTTTTAGAGTTGCAGACCAAGCTCAATAAGACGGTGATCTTCGTCACGCATGACTTCGATGAGGCCATCAAAATGGGCGATAAGATCGCCGTTCTTGCTGGCAGATCACGCATTGCGCAATACGACACGCCAGATCGGATTTTGGCCAATCCCGCCGATGAGTATGTCGAGTCGTTTGTGGGGGAGGGGGCCTCACTTCGACGCCTGGCGCTGGTAAGCGCCGGCGCGCTCAATCGCCGCGATGCCAAAGTTGAAGATGCTAATTTGCCCGGCATTTCCGGCTCCGATTCGCTTCGCGTAGCGCTCGATACGTGTATCGGCCAAAATGCGGGGGCGCTGCGGGTCTTTGATGAGGTGGGCGAGGTGGCAGGCGTTATCGAATTGCCGCAGATCCTCTCGGCGCTCAACGACGTGAAGCTAGCGACAGAGAGTAGTTGATAGCCATCGCGGATCAAGCCATAGCAACTCGCAATAGTCTAAAAACTGGCCCCACTCGAGCATCGGGCGCGCTGCAATTCGTTCGTAGCAAGCGTCTGGGCACCCCGCTACTAGCGACGCTTTCTTTGCTCGCACTTTACTTGTGGTTGAACACTCTCGAGCTCGATTCGATTGAGCAGCGCACGATTAATTCGGAGTATTTGGTCAACCGGATTATCGAGCACTTACAACTGACGCTCGCTGCATCAGCAATTGTGGCGGTGATAGCAATTCCGGCCGGTATTTTGCTGTCGCGAACGAAATCTCGAGTGGCCCACGGAATAATTTTGGGGTTGGCAAACGTCGGGCAGGCCGCCCCGGCAATCGGCATTTTGGTGCTACTGACGATTATTTTTAGCACCGGCTTCAACATTGCCCTCATTGGTCTGGTCGCCTATTCAATCCTGCCGATCTTGCGCAACACCATGGTGGGTATTGAGCAGGTCGATGCCCGAATCGTTGAATCAGCACGCGGTGTGGGAATGACCAGCCGCCAAGTGCTCTTTCGGATCCAATTGCCATTAGCAATACCGGTAATTTTGGCCGGTTTACGCACCACCCTCGTTTTTGCAGTTGGCGTCGCCTCCCTAGCAACGTTCGTAAATGCTGGGGGACTGGGCGACATCATCGTTAACGGCATCAAACTTCAGCGCATGCCGGTGCTGCTGACAGGCAGTGTTATTACCGCGTGTATTGCGCTGTTCATCGACTGGATAGCAAGCCTGGTCGAAGATCTATTACGCCCCAAAGGCATGTGAAAGGAATAACGACGAATGCTTCGTCTAAATGGCACTAAAAGCTCGCGGGTAACCCGGAGCCTGACCGCCGCAGCTGCTGCGCTGACCCTCTTTGGAGTCGCCGCTTGCGGATCAGGTGGACCAGAGACTGGAAGTGCTGGTGATGAACTCGAAGGCCTAGAAGGCACGATCGGATCAAAGGACTTCGCCGAGCAGTACATTCTGGCTCACATAACGAGCCAGCTGTTCAACGCCCACGGCGCGGATACCGACACCAACACCTCAATGGTTGGTTCGACCAACGTCCGATCCGCCTTCGAAACCGGCGAGCTCGACGGATACTGGGAATACACCGGTACCGCGTGGATTACCTACTTCCAAGAGACCGAGCCGCTGGAGACTCCCGAAGAAATGTTCGCGGCGGTCAAAGAGTCTGACGCTGAAGACGGTATTCACTGGTTTGATCCAGCTCCGCTAAACAACACGTACGCCATGGCAGTTCTCGCCGAAAAAGGTGATGAGCTGGGAGTTGAAAAACTCAGTGAAATCGCGGATATCGACCCTGCCGAACAGACGTTTTGCATCGAGAGCGAATTCTCGACGCGCGATGATGGCTGGCCCGGGCTGAAGGAGGCCTACGACCTAGACATCCCGGACAGCAACGTCGCAATGGTCGATACCGGAGTTGTATACACCGAGACCGCGAAGGCCGAGACCTGCAACTTCGGTGAGGTTTTCGAAACCGATGGCCGCATTCCCAATCTGGACTTGCGCGTATTGGAAGATGACCGCAATTTCTTCCCCGCCTACCAAGGTGCGCTGACCATGAAGCAAGAGATCGTGGATGAGTACCCGGCGCTGACCGAAATCGTTGACGAACTCTCGCAGCTGCTCACCACCGAGGTTATGCAGGAACTGAACGAACTTGCCGACGTTGAGGGCGAAGACCCCGAAGACATTGCCACTGACTGGCTCGAAGAAAACGATCTAGTCTAAACCAAAACATTCCAGCGCCCCCTTTTATCACGCTTGCGCGTAAACGAAAGGGGGCGCTTCGCTCTAAATAAGGAGACTCTTGAAGATCACCGATATCCGGCTGCAGCAGTTGCGACACAAGCTCGAGCCGCCATTCCACGCAGCTTGGGATCCCACACCACGGAAAATTTTCGATGCCACGATCGTCTTCGTAGAAACCGACGCAGGAATCACCGGAATCGGCTCCGGCGACACAATGGACGGTTTCGCGGGCCATGAGCACCTCTTCATTGGCAAAGACCCGCGCGCAATCGAACAACACGTCCGCACGATCGAAACGATCAATTTCCACTCCGGTCGGTTTTGGCCCTTGGAAGTCGCCCTGTGGGACATCATCGGCAAGGCGGCGGGCCAGCCCGTCGCCCAGTTTTTCGGGGGAGCGAGTAGGCGGATACCGGCCTACGCCTCAACGGGAAGTCTCCAATCGGCCTCTGAGCGGGTTGAATCGGCCCACGCGATCGCCGAACGCGGATTCCAGGCGTTGAAAATTCGTATTGACCGCAACGACATTCCCGGCGGACTGGCAGCGGTAAAGGCGGTGCGCGAAGCAATGGGGGACCGCCTCGACATCATGGTTGACCTCAACCAGTCCTGGCGGATGGCCGGCGATATTCAACCAGCCCTCGAATACTCCCAGGTGCGCAGAATAGTCGAGCAACTCAAAGAACTCGACGTTTTTTGGGTCGAGGAACCCCTGCCCTATGCGGATGCGGTTGGCCTACGCCGCCTGCGAGAAGAAACCGGAGTGCGCATCGCAGCCGGGGAAATGCACCCTTCACCCAGCGAACTTTTACGATATTTAGAAGATGATGTGCTCGACGTTTATCAAATGGACGTCGTGCTTGCCGTTGGAATGTCGCGCGCCCGCACACTCGCCGAAGTCAGCCACCTGAAAAACCGCAAATTCACGCCGCACAGTTGGACTAACGGCATTGGCGTCCTCGCCAACCTGCATGTCGCACTGGGCGTGGGCGCCGGAACCTATTTTGAGTTTCCCTTCGACCCGCCCCAGTGGACGCCGCATCGGCGTGATTTCATGCTCGCCAACCCCGTCGACATCGATGACGAAGGCTACTTAAACCTGCCCGATCGCCCCGGACTGGGCATTGAATTAGACGAAGCTGCCATCGAAAGGTGGACAATATGACGAAAAACTGGACCGAAGCGGCCGCCCAAGCCCAGCTTCCCACCCAGCTGTTCATCGACGGTGAATTCCGGCCGGCACGCTCCGGTAAAACCTTCGCAAACCATTCACCTATTGATGGCCGCCTGCTTGGGAATGTGGCCGAAGGTGCTTCCGAAGACGTAGATATGGCGGTGACCAGTGGCATCCGCGCCTTTGAGGACGGCACGTGGCGCTGGATGGATCCAGCCGAGCGGAAGAAGGTGCTGCTACGCCTTGCGGATCTGATTCGCGCCCACAACGAGGAAATTGCGCTGGCCGAGACGCTGGATGTCGGCAAACCCATTGGGGATACTCTCAGTGTTGATGGCCTCAGCGCGGCTGACTGCTTCCAGTGGTACGCAGAGGCAATCGACAAATTTTATGGCGAAGTCGCGCCCACATCTGCGGAGCGGATCGCCCTCATTACACGCGAGCCACTGGGAGTGATCGGCGCAGTAGTGCCGTGGAATTATCCGACGATTATCGCCAGTTGGAAAATTGCCCCGGCGCTGGCTGCCGGCAACTGCGTCGTGCTGAAGCCAGCTGAGCAAAGCCCCAGTTCGGCGCTGATCCTGGCGCGTCTTGCCGTGGAAGCCGGGGTACCCCCGGGGGTGTTCAACGTGGTAACCGGGGGACCGGCGGCCGGAGAGGCCCTCGGGCGCGATCCCCGCGTTGCAAAGATCGCCTTTACCGGCTCCGGACCGGTGGGCAGAAAATTCCTCCAGTACGCGGGGGAGTCCAATGGCAAACAGGTCGCTGTTGAGGCAGGCGGTAAGTCACCGCAAATAATTTTGGATGACGTCCCGAACCTAGATGCGGCCGTTTCTGCCGTTGCTTGGGGCATCTTTTATAACGCGGGACAAACCTGCCATGCCGGATCGCGTGTCCTTGTCGGTCGGGGAGTCCACGATGAATTTTTAGAAAGACTTGTGAAGTTCACAGCAGAAAACTTCATCCCGGGTGATCCCTTGAGCACCGAAACCAAGCTGGGCGCAATTGTCAGCCCCGAGCAAGCAGACCAGGTCATGAACTACATCTCAATTGGAACCGAGTCCAACGCCGAGCTCGTCCTGGGCGGCCAGCGTGCCCGCACCGATTCCGGTGGCACCTACGTAAATCCAACGGTATTTACCAACGTCGAGACGTCGTCCCAAATCGCCCAAGAAGAAATCTTTGGGCCGGTGCTGACGGTAACGCCGGTTAATGATCTTGCAGACGGGATCAGGCAAGCCAACGGCACCGACTACGGGCTGGCCGCCTCGATCTGGACGGGTGATGTGACCGCGGCGCATAGCGCCGCGCAGCGCCTGCGCGCTGGAACCGTTTGGGTTAATACCTATGATGAGGCCAGTTTGATGACTCCATTTGGTGGGTTCAACGGCAGCGGTTTTGGGCGCGATCGCTCACTGCATGCCTTGAGTTCCTATACGGGGCTGAAGACAACGTGGATTAGCCTGAGTTAGCCGGGGAGGCGATCGTGATGCGCGCAACTGCAACACTCGACGTCAATATAAGTACGCCCAGCGAAATACGGGCCGGGTGTGGAGCGATTAAAGACCTCCCGCAAATCGTGCGGCAGGTTGCGGCGCTTCACGCGCCTGCGACATCCAACCTAAGTGCGTTTTTGCTCACAGACGGGGGAGTAAGCGATGCGGGAATAGCGGATCGCGTTGCCAAAACCTTAACCGATGCTGGTATTTCTTCCCGGATTTACCGGGATATCCCCGCCAACCCTTCGAGCGTTGCGCTCGATAGGGCGGCGGAGGCGATTCGAGGCGAGGGTGCGAGCGTTTTGGTCGCAATTGGCGGGGGATCAGTGCTTGATTCAGCTAAGGGAGCGGGCCTGCTGGCAAGGAATTTTGGAACCGCGCTGGAATTTTGCCAAAGCCCGGCGTCGCGTGCTCCGTCTTTGCCGATTATTGCGATTCCCACCACGGCTGGGACCGGAGCGGAAACTAATGGCTTCGGTGTGATTGAGGACCCAGCCATAAAGGCGAAGTTTTATATTTCGGACGAATCGGCTATTCCCAAAGTGGCAATATTAGACCCCGAATTTACGGTTGGCGTGCCGTCCGTGGTTACAGCTGCCACCGGCTTTGATGCGTTAATTCATGGCATCGAATCGCTCACATCAATTGGCGCGAATCCCGTCTCGATGGCGTATGCCGGCCAGGCCGTTCAGTTGGTTTCGCAAGCGTTGCCTAAGGCGGTGGCAGATGGCTCGAATTTGGAGGCGCGATCCCAAATGCTGTGGGGCGCGCACCTTGCCGGGCGGGCGCTGTCGATCAGCGGTTTGGGAATTGTTCATGGTTTGGGGCACGCCATCACGGCCCTAACGGGCGCGCCGCATGGAATTGCGCTGGCCAGCGTTGCCGAAGTGGTGCTGGCAGATCAGGAACGGCGACATCCAGAACTGTATGCGTACGTGGACAGTAGTTTTAGCGCGGCAAACGGGGTGGCGAACGGCGTGTCCGTGGCGGCTGACATTTTGACGGCCGAGGCCGCGGTGGCAAATGGCGTAAACCCTGGAATGAACCAGATTTCCGGGTCGGCGCGTGTTGCTGCTCGGGTTGGTGCGCTGGTCGAGGCGATCGGCATTCGCCATTCGTTCAGCGAGCTGGCAGTTACCGCCCAGATGATTCCCGAGATCGTAGATAAAGCGCTGCGCGATCCAGTCACTTCGAATACCGCGACGATTCCCAGCCGTGCCGAGCTTATTTCTTTGCTTGAGAGGCTCGGGTGAACGCGGGAGTGCTCAATTGGAAGTAGCGCGGCTTCGCAAGTGAAATTAGTGGGTATCTCCTCTCACGAATCCGTCAAGGCTTGACAAGGCTAATTGGGTGGCGAACTATGGAAGGCAGAGAAGAGGTGACGTAATGGACTTAAAGGAAAGCTACCGTGAAAATGTCAAGGAGCAGTTGGCTTCCACCGTTGACCAGCTAGTTGACTCGGGGGAGGTAACTGATTTTTCACCCGAGGCGGCACAAAACACGGTCGCGTCTGTAGCGCGGGCAATGGTGCAAAACGCGCGACGGAACGAACGGTTTGGGACGTTTTACACTACACAGCACGTACGGGAACTCCTCGGAGGTGTAACGCGCCAGGCGGTGTCAGATCGGGTGCTGGGGCATAGGTTGTTACGCGTTACCACCGCAGACGGTGTCCAGGTTTACCCAGCGTTTCAATTCACACAAGATCCGCCAGGTGTGCGGCGTGAGTTAGTTCCGCTGCTGAAAACTCTTCTCAGCTCAGGAGTGGATAGTTGGACAGTTGTGTATTGGCTGACCGCTAAACTGCCCGAGTTTGGTAACCGGACAGCACTAGAGGTAGCAAGTGAAGGTGGCGGTACTTTGTCCCAGCTGGAAGACATGGCAAAGGAAGACGCCCAAAGGTGGATGAGCGCCGGGTATGGCCGCGTCGCGAGCTGACAGTTTGGTACAACCGCCCGCAGAAGGGCGGGACTACTCGGGGTTCCCGTCCTTCACCATCCGAGATGGACATGAATGGTTTCGAGCACATTTAGCCCGCCACTCTCCGTGGTGGTTTTCAAACAACGAGGGCAGGTTCAATTTAGAGGGGAACCGCGGGACTTTAAACACTGCGTCATCCGCGCAAGTGGCCGTACAAGAGTTTCTAGGACCAACACTTGCCCGTGACGGAGCCGTAAACCGCTCCTTACTAGCAGAACTTGTTATTTCCACACTCCCAATTCCGGGTTGCGAAGTGGCAGACTTCCTCCACCCGGCCGCGCCCAGTTACGGGATAGTTGCTGGTGACTTTTCTGGGCCATTGTCTAATGGGTACGGCACTACGAGAGTCTGGGCACAGGCGCTCGACAGAGCAGGCCACGAGGGCATTCGAGCGCGATCTCGGTTTGGTTCAGGTACGAGTCCGACATGTTTATACCTATTCGGGGACGCGGGCGTAAACGAATTAGCGACTGCGGGCGTGGTTGTAGATGCCGTGAGCGTGGCCGAGCAACTGGAAGGCGTTGTTGTTGAGGACGTAGCTACCGCGGCAGAGATCCGTATCGAAGGAGACAGCAAACAGTCCGGCGATTAACGCGGTTGCTGTTGTTCCTTCTTAATGCACCTAATACATGCCAGTCATCTATCCAGAACTGGTTATTCCAGGGTTTGCGCTGCTTCATCACTGTGCGACTCAGTCTCTGGTTCTGCTTTTCGTGTGCAGAAGGGGTTCGAGAGCTCCTGTAGCCCCTATCGAAGTTCGCCGATAATGTACATTATGTCAACTTATCAGTTTTTGAACCGGTGCAGCCCGGCTCGGTTGGCTGCGACCCCTCCCCGCGTTAGCACCTAAGGTCCACTCCCCCGCGCTATTACCTCAGACCACTTCCCCCGCTATCACTTTGACACCGCTCGGCACAGAGCCTTTAGCGTTTCGACGTACATGATCTGTCAGACGTACACGATCTATCAGACGTACATGATCTATCGGACTTAGACGATGACCTCTTAGACTTACCTGCACGATGACAAATTCGCATGGGATGAATTTCGAAGCACCCGTTCGCACCGGATTGACTGCCGGGTATTGCGCCATTTTTACCGGCGGGATCATCGCCGCGATTACCGGGCCGCTGAATTTGACCAAAGGCAGTTGGCTTGCTGCATACCTGGTGCTGATCGCCGGCCTGGCCCAATTACTGCTCGTCTACCAAAGTCGACTCCTGCACCTGGCCGCTCGTCCTGCCCCGTCCACGTGGATGAAATTAGGCTTCTGGGCCGCGGGAAACGTCGCAGTCATCGCCGGATCACTCATTAGTCAGCCCGTAATTGTCGACCTGGGCGGCCTTGCGCTTATTTCGGCTCTCGTCATTGCCCTAGCAGGCACCCGCGGTGCACCGCTAGCCGTTCGTGCTTGGCTTTTGCGGGCTTGCTACGTCGCGGTACTGCTTAGTATTCCCATCGGCTTGATTTTGGCCCACGTGCGCGCCACCTAGGCACGGTCAATACTTGGCTTTATCCCCCAGCTTGCGCTTCCCGGCATATCCAACCCTTGGGCATCTCACCCGATTCCAAAAACTGAACTAAGCGGCGCCGTTGCTCTTCGGTTAGATCCGCATCCGTATGCGGATAGATAATTGGCTCTTCCTTGGCGTTGTGTCGCTCTAATTCGCTTAGCATCACTTCGCACGTCTTGATGACCTGATCCTGATCTGTTGCGTGGTCGGAGATTTGCGCTTCGGCTCGATCCATAAGCCGCCAAATCGAGCCGTGCTCGCGATACATGACCATTATCGCCATCGCTAAACTCGGGTCACTAAGCGCCGGAAAGACGAACTCTTCTTCTAAATAAATGTGGCGTCGCAGCGCGGCAAATGCTTTTAGTAATGAACTTGCGCTCTCGCGCGCCCTATCCGAGCTCGTACCTGTGTTCAACTTTCCCGTATGTGTATCTGAGTTGAACTCCCCCATGCGCTCCATGAACTGCTCGATTCCAGCATCGATGTCGTGATGTTCCTTGATGAGGGCTTTGGCAATTTGATTTGAAGTCACTTATTTCCTCAACGCCTTCCACACTTCGCGCTTTACTCACCGGCGGGAGCATTCGAACTTTTGTTCGCGTTTACCGCTGCCGCTGCAAGTATCTCGAGGCTGACTATTGCTGCTGCGGCCGACCACGCCTGCGGCCGACAGGCCGCCGGGTATGGCACCGGCTGCTTGGTCTCGGACCGTGGATCACCTGAGTGCAATTCCGGTACTCGGTAGTCAAAACCCTCGGCCATATCCAACAGGTTGCTGACAACTGTCATTGCATGATCGTGCAAACCCGCCTTCGCCATTCCCTGCACGATAATTGCCGTGTCGTGCGCCCACACGCTCCCACCGTGATAGCTCAGCGGCCAATATCCGCCCGCGTCCGAAGAGAGCGTGCGCACCCCAAATCCGGAAAGCATCGATTCGCCCGTTAATAATTCCGCAATTTGTGCTTCCTCCTCCCTCGTGAGGATGCCCGTACCCAAAAGGTGGCCAATATTGCTGGTGAGTGTGTCAACAGGCCGTTTTTGCGCATCAAGGGCGATTGCCGGGTAGGTACCCTCGGGAGTGGTAACCCAGTAGTGCTGGGCGAAATTTGCTTTGAGCTCTTGCGCCCACGCGCGGAGTTCTTGACCACCGGTCTCCCCCAGCTCCCTGAGAAGTTCCGCCCCCGAAACTGCAGCTTCATAGGCATAACCCTGGACCTCACACAGCGCCAGCGGTCCCTGCGCCAACTCCCCCGTGCGCCACTGGATTGAATCAGCCGAGTCTTTCCACCCCTGATTCGCCAGCCCGCGCCCGGTGTTGTCGATGTAGTCCAAAAACCCATCGCCATCACTGTCACCGTAGTCCGTAATCCACCTCAGTGCCGCACGCAGCGTCGGCAGCAGGTCCCGCACCTCTTCGCGTGAAATTCCTCCGGCTCGGTAGGTATCTGCCAGTAAACAAATCCACAGGGGCGTGGCATCGACCGTTCCGTAATAAATTGGCGGCAACACCATCTTCTCCCCCGGTATCGACAGGGGTGCGCTGCGCAGCTCATGCATCATTTTCCCCGGAGCTGCCGCAGTGCTTGGATCTTCCGAATCGCTTTGTAGCCGCGCCAAAACTTTCAGGGTGGTGCGCGCCTGGGGCGGATTAAGCGTCAACGCCAGGCGCGCCGCCCAAATAGAGTCCCGACCAAAAAGTGTGAAAAACCATGGTGCACCGGCGGCAAAGAATTCCTCCTCCGGCGCTACGGGAAGCGCCAAACGAAGCGCATCCAGATCGGCTAGAGCAGTATTGAGCCAGCACACAATCCGAAAATCCACAGCCGCGGCCGCCGAAATGTCCGGCAGTTCCCACCGCTGATTACTGCCCGCTCCCCTAACCACGAGTGTCGGGTCCGCTAGCGTGATTTCCCAACCAAACTCTGCCCGCCCGGCCGGCGCAATGGTGAGCGGAAAATCTAAAACCAGGCTGTTGCCGTCCCTAATAATTTCGTCGCTGTCGGCCGCCAGGGTGAACGTTGCCTCCCCCGCGGTGGCCTGGCACTGCACCGAGGAGCCGTCGATTTCGACTTTCCAACTGCGCGGAGTTACTGTTCCGGACTTAATTTCTTGCATGGGGGCGAAATCCGGAACAATGCGCACGGTGATGCGGGTTTGAATTTCGGTCTGAAGTCGGGATTCGACTACTAAAGACTCTCGAACCCAACCATCTGATACCGATATTTTTCGCCGCAGTCGCACTTTGGGGTCCGCAGTTTCATCGTCGATTCCGCGCAGCAAACTAATGAATTCGAGGTTCGAACTATCGATACGGTTTAGCGCAATGTGCTCTAAAGGTCGGCCGTCATAGGAAAGATTAATTTCGCGAATATGACGCATATCGCCGTGGTATATGCCGTGGGCCGGTTTCGATCCGA
>JAJYRW010000027.1 GCA_021793895.1 Actinomycetes bacterium | reverse complement strand
CCCACGCGCAGGTCACACTACTGTCCGGGCTTTTTGGCGCGGGACACGCCGTGACGGCCGTGGGTGATCCGTATCAGGCGATTTATGGATGGCGTGGCGCAAGTTCGGGTGCTCTACTGCGCTTCCCGCAGGTGTTTCCGGCTGTGGATAAAGAAACCGGGGAGCCCCGACCCGCTACCCACACCAACCTGTCGATTGCGTGGCGCAACGATCAGGAGATCCTTAAAGTCGCCAACCGCACGGCCGCGCCGCTGCAGGCCAGCGACGCGGGTGCGGTGCCTACCCCAACTTCGGGCGCCATCGCAGCGGCTGAGACCAGCGACGTGCAGGTCAAGAAACTCCAAGCCCGCCCTAACGCGGGAGCGGGAGAAGTCCGCGCCGCGTTTGTCGAGACCAGCGAGTTGGAAGCGCAAAAGATTGCCGAATTTATGGCGCACCACCGCGGAACGAATACGAACCCGAAATCAAAACCCGTCTCGGCAGCCGTGCTGTGCCGTGTTCGCAGCCAATTTGATTCCATCGCTGCTGCCCTGACGGCCGCCGATGTGCCGGTAGAAATCGTGGGACTGGGCGGCCTGTTAGACACGCCAGAAGTCAGCGATGTGGTGGCAATGCTCCAAGCAGTTCACGACCCCTCCCGAGGCGATGCGCTTATTCGCCTGCTGACGAATCCCCGCTGGCAATTTGGCATTCGCGATCTACACGGCCTGGCGCGATGGTCGCGAAAAATCGCCGGTGCGGCGCGCGATGAGCGCAGCATTATCGATGCGCTAGATGAACTGGCCGACCGCGACGTTTGGCCCGATGGTTTAGATATTTCCTCGGCCGGCCAAGAACGCTTTAAAGAGTTTGGCCAGCAACTGCGCCAACTGCGCACCCGCACTGGTTTACGCCTGGTCGAGCTCGTGGCCGAAGTGGAGCGGGCCTTGCTTTTTGACATCGAGTTCGCCATTGACCCAACCCGCTCCGCCCAAGCGCTACACCACTTAGAACAGTTCCGGGCGGTCGCTGCGCAGTATGAATCAACCGGCGGGACCGGGGCGCCGGTCACCTTGGGCGCATTCCTCGAGTGGCTCGAGGTAGCAAGCCAAGAAGAGCGAGGCCTACCGGTCACCAATGTCGACCCGTCCGCCGATGCCGTCCAGCTGCTAACAATTCACGCGGCTAAGGGCTTGGAATGGGATGTTGTGGCAGTTTCCGGGCTGGTTGAGGGCGTCTTTCCCTCTTGCCGCGTTCCGAAAGACCCCGAAAAACCCGTCGAAGATGTCGGATGGCTGACAGACCGGCAAGAACTGCCCTATGAACTGCGCGGTGATGCCGAGGGCCTGCCCGTTTTTGCGGGCGACGGCGCGGCCGATATGGATCAATTCAGTGCGGCCGTAGCCGATTTCAAAATTGCGGCCGGCGACCACCGAATTTCTGAAGAACGCCGCTTGGCATACGTCGCTTTCACCCGGGCCCGGCACCGGTTGCTTTTGACGGGGTCGTGGTGGCGCAGTGGCCGAAAAACACCGGCTCGCCCCTCCCGGTTCTTAACGGCACTCGTACAGGGCGGTCTAATTTCGGACCCCCTGGCCAGCCAGCCGGAGAACGAAACCAACCCCGATCTCGAGGTCGAAAACACTGCTTCTTGGCCCGAAGCCCCAAGTACTGAACGCACAGAGCAAATTATCGCCTCGGCGCAGCGCGTCCAAAGGCGTATTGCCGCCGGACACGGGCTAAGTCTCACGCCCGATGATGCGCCCAGCGAGGAAATAGCAACCTGGCACCGTCACGCCGATCTACTCCTGGCCGAAGCTAACTGCGATTCCGCGCCCGAGCGGGCGGTGGACTTGCCCGACCATCTTTCTGCCTCCGGCCTGGTTTCCCTCATGGAAGATCCGCACAAGTTCGCGCTCCTGCGCCGCCGCCCCATCCCGCAACAACCCACCACCCGTTCGCGACTGGGCACGGCCTTTCACACCTGGGTCGAGCAGCTATATGGCACTCCGGTACTGGTCGACCTTGATGACCTGCCCGGCTCTCAGACCGCAACCAGCGACACGGATCTGGAAGCCCTGAAAGAGGTTTTCTCGCAGTCCAAGTGGGCCCAGCGCCAACCCATCGGGTTAGAGATCGATATTGACACTCCCGTGGCAAATACCACTATTCGCTGCCGGATCGACGCAGTTTTTGAAGAACCCGATGGCCGGATCTTGATCGTCGACTGGAAAACGGGAGCGCCACCAAAAATCGGCTCCAGCGCCCATCAAGAGCGCTCAGTTCAACTAGCGATCTACCGACTGGCCTGGGCCAGGCTCCACGGCGCCCCGCTGGAAGATGTCGACGCCGTATTCGTGCACGTCCTGCCGCAGGGAATAACCGAAGTGCCAGCACTTGAACTCACCGATGCCCAGATCGCTGAAACCCTCGCCCGGCAAGCCCCGGGCGGGAAACTTACATTCGCTTAAGGCCGGTGCGCGGCGATATCTGGAACGTCCCTGCCCCCGCGCGGGGCCCCGTTCCGCCTACAGGTCGCGCGGGTCCCCGTTCCGCCTACAGGTCGCCCGCAGGTGCCCGTTCCGTCTACAGTTCGAGCGGCTCATCGCCCAAGTCAGCTTCTAGGTCCCGCAGCATCTCAACCGCGTCGGCGACGACCTCAGAATCGTCATTGCGCACGCCGTATAGGAGCCACCGCGCAACGGCGAACTCCCCGGCCAAAATTGCCCGCGTTTGCAAGTGCGGGTCCGGCTCTTCCGAGCGGGACAGCGCATACGTTTCCACAATCGTGTCCGTGATGTCTTCGGGTAGTGCGGTCAAAAGCCACGCCAAATCATCGGCGGGATCAGCCACGCGGGCTCTACTCCAACCCAGTACCGTGGCCACGCTTTGATCTGCCACTAAAACCAATTCTTGCGCCAAATCTCCGTGCGTCATCACACTCGAAAAGCGCCACAACGCCACATTTTCCAGCGCCCGCTCCCAGCGGCGCAAAAGGTTGGTTGGCACATGACCGGTGCGAGCCGCCTCATCAAGCTCCACTAGTTGCCGGGTGCGATATTCCTCACTGTCATAGGTAGGCAAACTCAAATCTTCGGCAATCTTTGGGGAAAGCTCATGAATTTTGCCCAGCATCGCCCCTAAATTCCGCGCAAGTTGCCCGCGCGGTTCCAGCTGCCCGTAGTGCAATTCCCGCCCCTGCGGTGCCTGATAGATACAGGCCCGTCCCCCCTCGGGCAGCGGCGACCAGCCGCGTGGCTCAAGCACGGCAAAAGGAAGATTTCCGGCCGTCGCTTCCTGCCCCAACCGCTCCAGGAGCGCCGCCTCAGCATCTAAAGCCGCCCCAGCAGCCGCATGCTGAGGTGCGATTATGAGCCAGTGGCGCCCGGCGTCGTCCACAATTTTTGCCGCATCAGTACCCAGCGGCCCGGGCACTGCGCGCGCATCGACCGGAGCGAGAGCGGGAATGGCCGCGGTGGCCAGAGCAGCGAGCGTAAGGGGTGAACGTGACACCCTCTTAACCTACGAAATTAATCCCGGGGCCGGCTCGTCGACGCACCGACAAGCAGCATCGATTTTCAACGGTACGGTTAAGGAGTGTTCCCTGATCCGTTACCGCTTGCCAGATCCGCCGTGGATCGCGACGCCCTTAGTCGCCAGGATCCGGAACTAATTTCGCGCATGTTAACCAGTTCGGTGGCCCGGGTTTTAATTGTGGACGGCGCCCGCATCGCCATTGCGCGCACCGACTCCACGCCTGAGCTTCTTCAGATATCGGGCACTGATTTTCCAGCCGCGGCAAGCAATGGCCGCGAGCCAGCCCAGTTCGCCTATTTGGGCTCTGATGCCCACAACGCTTATCTGGTCGTGGACGCGGGGGAGCGCAGCGGTGACCTGCTCAATCAAATCCAACAAAAGACGCCGCATAAGCAGCTGGATTGGGCCAGCCCGCGCCAATTCGGAACTGCGCTTAGCGACAGCGAAACGGGGCTAGTCACCACCGCGCTCGCGCTCATGCAGTGGCACCGCCGACATCGCCACTGCCCCCACTGCGGTGCAACAACACTTTCTATCGAATCGGGCTGGGTGCGGCAGTGCCCAATTGATCGCTCCCAGCACTTCCCGCGCACCGACCCGGCGGTGATTATGGCAATTACGGACGACGCCGATCGCCTTTTGCTCGGAAGGGGCGCCGCTTGGCCGGAGCACCGGTTTTCCACTCTCGCCGGCTTTGTTGAACCGGGCGAGACCCCGGAAAGTGCGGTGCGCCGCGAGGTTTATGAAGAAGCGAGTATTGAAGTGGGCGCGGTGAAATACCGCGGCTCGCAACCCTGGCCCTTTCCCGCATCTTTGATGTTGGCCTATACCGGCAACGCGCTGAGCACCGAAATCATTGTTGACGGAGTGGAGATGCTTGAAGCGCGCTGGTTTACGCGCCCGGCCCTCGCCGCGGATGTCGAGGAGGGCCGGGTCATTTTGCCCGGGAAAGCATCGGTGGCCCGCGTACTTATTGAACACTGGTACGGCCAGCCGCTGGGCACGTCACCGAATCACGAGTGGAGCTAGCGCGCGTTTTGCTCGGAACTAGCGCTCGTGCCTGGCTGGGAACCTAGCCCTCTTGGGCCGCTTTAATGCGCTCTTGGACCTCGGCCAGTGAGGGATTCGTTGCTGCACTGCCATCGGAAAAGAGCATGGTTGGAACAGTTTGATTGCCCTCATTTACCTTTTCGACAATCTCGGCCGCATCCGGATGCTGTTCAATGTCGACCTCGCTATACGAGACGCCCGCGCGGTCCATTTGGCTTTTTAACCGGCGGCAATAACCACACCAAGGCGTGGTGAACATTAGTGTCGAACCAGCTGCAGGAGTATACGGATTAGCCATTAATGGCCCTTTCAATCAAGAATGTTTTGCTTATTAAGACTAACTGCTGGGACTGACCCGAGCGGGCGGCGGTGATGTCAGTGTGGGGTGCGAAGATGAGGAGCGATGTCGAACCCTGAACAAATCCTTACCGCTTTGGATGAAGACCAGCGCGAAGTCGCCCTGGCGCTGCGCGGTCCAGTGTGTGTGCTGGCTGGCGCGGGAACGGGCAAAACGCGCGCCATCACCCACCGCATCGCTTATGGCGTAGCTTCGGGTATGTACCACCCCACATCGGTATTGGCACTGACGTTTACCGCCCGCGCTGCCGGGGAAATGCGCTCTCGACTGCGAATGCTGGGTGTAGCGGGCGTGCAGGCGCGCACCTTCCATGCTGCTGCGCTGCGCCAGGTTCAGTATTTTTACCCGCAGGCGGTCGGGGGCGGCGTACCGCAATTGCTGGAACATAAGGCGCAATTGGTGGCGCATGCAGCTGCGATGCTCCACCTGGATGTGGACCGCTCGACGCTGCGCGATCTTGCGGCCGAGATCGAGTGGGCCAAGGTCAATATGCTCACGCCTGATCAATACGTGAAACGGGCTGAAGCGATTTCCCGGCCCGGGGTGGCCGGTTTTGATCTGCTAACGGTTTCGCGACTGATGCGCCGGTATGAAGATGAAAAGTCCGACCGCTACCTCATTGATTTCGAAGACGTGCTGCTGTTCTTAGTTGGGTGGTTAGAATCCCGACCGGACGTGGCAGCGCAGGTACGCGACCAATATCGCCACTTCGTGGTAGATGAGTATCAAGACGTTTCTCCCCTGCAACAGCGGCTTTTAAATCTGTGGCTGGGGGAGCGCCAGGAACTGTGCGTGGTGGGCGATGCGCATCAGACAATCTATTCGTTTACGGGGGCGACGCCGAACTACCTGCTGGAATTCGCGCGTCGGTATCCGGATGCCGCGACGATCAAACTCACCCGCGATTACCGCTCGACGCCGCAGGTTGTGCAGGTGGCCAACGACATCATTTCGCAAGGTCGCCCCACGCACAGTGCGGGCTTAACGCTGCTCGCGCAGCGGCCCAGTGGCCCCGAGCCGAGCTTTGTTACCTATGACGATGACACGGCGGAAGCCGCGGGCGTTGCGGATCGGATTCGCCGCCTCATCAAGCAGGACGTGCCGGCTAGCGAAATAGCGATCCTGTTCCGCACCAATGCGCAGTCCGCCGCTTTTGAAACGGCGCTTGCCAACGCGGGAATTGGCTATGTGGTGCGCGGCGGTGAAAGGTTTTTTGCCCGCCGAGAAGTGCGCGAGGCGATTGTGCTGTTGCGTGCAGCGGTGCGCACGACACCGAGTGATGCTTCTTTGGGCACTGCCGTGCGCCATATCTTGGCCAACGCGGGTTGGCGCCCAGAACCGCCAGCGGCCAGTGGCGCCGTGCGGGAAAAGTGGGATGCGCTCCAGGCGCTTGTCGCGCTGGCCGATGAACTGGAAGCAAAGTCCGCACCGGCGCCGACGATGGAGTCGTTCATCACAGAGTTAGATGACCGGGCTAACGCGCAGCATGCTCCCACGATCGAGGGCGTGACACTGGCTTCCCTGCACGCCGCGAAAGGCCTGGAGTGGGACGCGGTGTTTTTAGCGGGCATGTCAGAGGGCTTGATGCCGATTTCACTGGCGGAGGGGGAAGAGGCCGTGGAAGAAGAGCGTCGCCTGCTCTATGTGGGCGTCACGCGGGCGCGCGAACACCTGGTGTTGTCGTGGTCGCGGGCCCGTAATCCGGGTACGCGCGGCAATCGCCGCCGCAGCCGATTCTTAGATGGAATTTGGCCCGAGCCGCGGGGGCGGCGGGGTGCTGGTAGTGCTCGCGGTGGCCGCGGCACGAACGTGTGCACCGTGTGCGGTGGCCCCTTGATCTCTTCGCAGGAGCGCAAACGACGCCGGTGTGGCCAGTGCCCAGTGCCCTATGACGAAGAGCTTTTCGAGGCGCTGCGCCAGTGGCGGGCGCAGCAGGCCCAAGAAAACAGCAAACCGGCCTTCACTGTTTTAGCTGACGCCTCGCTGGAAGAGGTGGCGCAGCAGCGGCCACAAAGCGCCGCGGATCTAATAAAGATCCGCGGTATTGGGCCACGCAAATTGGAACAGTTCGGTGAAGACATTTTGCGGATCGTGGCCGAACACGTTCCGGCATCTTAGATTCAACCCATTCCAGCGTTGGAGGGCGCGTTAGTTCGGTAGCGAGCCAGTTTCGTTGGGCGCCTGTTTTCAGGGCACACCCGCGCACCCGCAATCGGGATGGATGGTCCACTCCCGCAGCGCGGGAACATAATCGGTGAGGGTCAATTCCATCGTCGCGGCGACAGTTAGCGGCTGCGATCCCGCAATTGCGCTAAGGATTTGGCCCGCACCAAGGTGTGCGACTAGTCCTGCCAGCACGCTCTCTTCGGGGCATTGTTCATCTAACTCAATGTTCATAAGCTGCGTGGCCAGCACGGGCCAGGCCGGGTCGAGATCGAGGCGATGTAAATCAAGACACCGCAAACAAGGGGTCTGCCCCGGAATTACAAATGGCCCCACCGTTGCGCGCCCATCGCTTAAAACAATCGCGATATGCGCGATGTCGTGCCGCATGAGGCGCTGGTAATAAACCGGATTCACCGCGTGATGGGCGATAAGCACGCACAGATCGGGGTGCCGGCTTCCCGCGAACCCGGTAAAAATCTCTGGTGCGTCACGCTGCAGCGCAGCTCGAAGCGCGGTGGCACGGCTTTTTCCTAAATCCCCAGAAGAATAGCCCCCAGGTGACAGGTCATCAATAACTATTGGGGTGTCGTCCGCAATCAAAATTTCTCCCACGCCGCTGTGGGCTAAGAGTCTTGTCAGTAGCGCGCCGGTACGACCCAGCCCGCGGACTTCGACCGCACTGTGCTGGCGCTGTGAAAGAACGGGCCATCCAATGCCGGTTGGGGCCTGTGTACTTAGTGCCCGGGCATCGGCCTGGAGGCGGGCGCGCAGACTGTGGCTGAGGTGATTTATGCCCATGCGCGTCATTGGCAACAGCAGGTTGGCATCGTGAAGTTTTGCCAATACGGGGTGCGAGCGATCATTGGCAGCGCCCTGGACTTGTAAATCTTCTAGCAGTCGAATCTCATCGGGTCGGAGGTTTTCGAAGACCACGCCATCAAGCCCCGTTTTGCTGACCTGGAGCGTTGTGCTGTCGCGCCACAGCAGGCGCATTCCTGGCCGTAATCGCACCTGCATGAACCACCCCGGTGTTGTTTTCATTTTGCTCTTCGTGCCTGTTCGACTGTGGCATGAAACGCTGCCAAAAAGGCTCCCGCGCCGAAAAATGTGGATAAATACCCAAATAATCCACAGACCGGCTAACGTGTGGATTGTGAAAGACGAAGATGTCGATTTTGAGATTGAGGTTCGGCGCAGCTCACGAAGAAAAAGAACCGTTAGTGCGTTCCGGGAAGGTGATGTCACCGTGGTGGCTATCCCGGCTAGGTTCACCCGCGCGCAAGAGCGCGAGTGGGTGGAAAAGATGCTCGAGCGGCTTAAAAATCAAGAAAAACGCCGGCGTCCCACCGACGCGCAGCTACATGAGCGCGCACTGAAATTGTCGGAAAAGTACTTGGGCTCCCAAGCGCACCCGAAGTCGGTGACGTGGTCCTCTTCGCAAAACCGGCGCTGGGGTTCGTGCACGCCAGCCACGGGGAGTATTCGTATTTCTGATCGCCTCAAGGGCATGCCGCACTGGGTATTGGACTACGTGTTATTGCACGAGTTGGCGCACATGATTACCCCGGATCACAGTTCGCAATTTTGGGCACTGCTAGCGGGCTATGAGCGCACGGAGCGGGCGCGCGGTTTCTTAGAAGGTGTCTCTTTTGAACAGGACGGTGCGGCTGGCCCAGAAGTCGAACCGGATGACATCGATGCGCAGGATGAAGATGACATCGATACCCATGATGCAGGAGACAGCGATACCCATGATGCAGGAGACAGCGATACGCGCGATGCAGGTGACGGTGATACGCGCGATAAAGCGGAAACTGCGGCCGAGCAGATCGCCGCTGCGGAGGAAATTACCGATCGCGAAGGAGCATAAGGCATGCTGAGTCGCCGTTTAGGGCTCAGCGGTGGCCACAAGCTAACCCAGTCATTCTTTTTCGTCGGGCTCTTCAACGTCGCCTTCGTCGGGCTCTTCACTGTCGCCTTTGTCTGAGGCCTCATCATCCAAGATCTGGGCTAAGACTTCATCGAGGTCCGCCTCTGCCTCGCGCGCTTCCGCACGCCGATTGGCGAATCCTTCCGGATCATCCAGGTCTTCGGCAGTGGGCAGCAAATCTGGATGTGACCACAGATCATCGCGGGAGGCCTGCCCCCATTCCTCGCCAATGATGTGCCACAGTCGCGAGGCCTCACGCAGGCGGCGCGGACGCAGTTCCAGCCCGACCAGGCCGGCGAATGTTTGCTCCGCGGGGCCACCCACAGCGCGGCGCCGCGTCATGATTTCGCGCAGCGCATCTATGCGCGGCAAATTCGGTTCAGCGGCCGCGGCCACGACAACGTCAACCCACCCATCCACCAGGGCCAGCATTGTCTCTAACCGTCCCAGCGCTGCCTGCTGCTGCGGGGTTTTAGCGACCTCAAACATTCCGCTCCCCAAAGCTTCTTGCAACTCTTCGGGGTTGGTGGGGTCGATTGAGCGCACCGTTTCTTCCAACTGGCTCATATCGATAGAAATGCCCGAGGCGTAATCTTCGACCGCTCCGGCTAATCTCGAGCCCAGCCACGGTGCATGCGTAAAAAGGCGGGCCAGCGCGGTTTCCCGCAGGGCCACAAACAGCCGCAGCTCCGCCTCGGGTTCTTCAAAATTCTCCGCCAGCGCGGCAACGTTTACTGGGATGAGTGCGGCGGTGGGCTTGGAAGTAAGAGCCAGGCCCACATCGCCGGCGCCCAGCACTTCCTGCGCGAGCGTCCCCACGGCATTTCCTACCTGCATGCCAAAGACTGCGCCTCCAAATTGGCGCAGCATCTGGCTGGGATCGATGCCAAGTCCGGCGGGTGCGCCCATTTCCATCCCGGCCTCGCGCATGACCTCGCTCATGGCGTCGGCCACCGATGTTGCGATCGGTTCGGTTAACTTCCGCCAGGTATCAAGCGTTGCTTCAACCCATTCGGAGCGGCTCCACACGCGCTGGTCAATGGCGGCCGCGGGCAGATTTGTCGCCGGGTTGAGCCACAGTTCAGCCACATTGAGCGCGTCCCGGCAATCTTTTTCGACGCGAGGACCAACTGAGGGATCGCCCTCTGCCACTGCCGTTTGCCGCGCAATATTGTGGGCTAGTTCCCAATTCACCGGGCCCTGCGACGGGCCAGATCCCGTCAGCGCTGAGAACATCTGCTCCATCCCCGAAGGCAGCGCGGGCATTTGCGCGCTCATGGCCTGCAATTCAGCCGGGTTGATTCCACTTTCGGAAAGCGCGCGCTCCATGGACTCCCGGTCCCCACCAAAGAGGGAAGCGAGCAACTCAAAAATGTCGCCTTCGGGCTCCTCCGGGCCGCGGGCATCGTCACTCATAACCGGTCCTTCCTGCTGCAGTGATGTGCGGTTCTAGCCATAATTAAATGACGGCACACCATTAACGGTAACCGGAATCTACTTTCAAGCGCGTGAGGAAATGAGGCAGGGGTGGCGGTGCCAGGGCAAAATCGGGCGGTAAATTCACCTGCCCGCCTGTCTAATAATCCGGTGGCGCTTATCGGTTCGGGGCCCACTTCGCGCGCTATCACGCGATATTTGGCCGATGAAGTAAACGCCCATGTCGTGCATGTGGGTATAGATTCCGTCTCCGCTGCCGTCGCGCCATGTGCGCTAGCAGCGGAAATTAATGACTGCCGCGCGCTGGTTTATGTTCCAAATTTTGACGATCTAACCCAGGCGCTCGCCGCGGGTCCCCACCGCCGCGCGCAACTGTTAGAGCGCACACAAACGGTTTTGGCAGCGGCGCAACAGGCTCAAATTGAGCACATCGTGGTGATCACCACGGCTATGGTTTATGGCGCCCGAGCCGGTCAGCCCCCACTGGCAGATGACGCGCCGCTGAACGCGGAGACAGACGAGGGGTTGGTCGGCGATGCGCTTGCGATAGAAAAACTCATCGCCGCCACGGCAAATGGAAACTTCACCATGTTGCGCCCGGCAGCACTCGTGGGGCCGGAAGTGGATACTGCTGCCACCCGCCACTTTGAGGCCCCGCGCATTTTGGTGTTGCGCAACATCCCCATCGCGTGGCAATTTGCGCACATTGACGACGTGGCGCGGGCAGTAGGTCACGTGCTGGAACACTCGCTTTTTGGGCCCGTCGCGGTTGCGTCGCCAGGTGTGCTCACCCAGGTTGAAATTGAACGACTTTCTCAGATGCGCAGTATCGAAATCCCGGAGTCGATGGCCCGCGCATCTGCCGACCGCCTCTACCGGGTTGGAGCGCTGCCCATGCCACCGACCGATTTGCTGTATGTAACGCGCAGTTGGGCCGTCAAGGCCAGCCGTCTGACAGAGGCGGGCTGGCGCTCCAGTTACGATAATGCGCAGTGTTTTCGCGAACTGCTTATTCAGGCCCGGGAACACCACGCCGTGAGATC
>JAJYRW010000026.1 GCA_021793895.1 Actinomycetes bacterium | reverse complement strand
TTTGGCCCAGTTGGGGCACCGTAAAATCGGTTTGGCCATCGGGCCGGAACGCTTCATTCCAGCCCAGCGCAAAATTCAAGCCTTCATTAAAAATATGAACACCCGCTTCGAGGCGGCCGATGTCACCGACTCCGTTGAGATATCGCTCTTTTCCGTGGAGGGCGGCCAAGCCGCGGCCACCGCGTTAATTGAACGCGGCCACACCGCGATCATTTGCGGCTCGGATCTCATGGCACTTGGCGCGCTCCGAGCTGCTCGCACTATGGGCTTGAAAACGCCGCAGGACGTTTCAATTGTGGGGTACGACGACTCGCTCATGACCGGTTTCACCGATCCACCGTTGACGACGGTGCGCCAGCCCGTTGCCAGCATGAGCGCTGCTGCAGTAAACGCGATTCTGAGTGAAATTCAACGGGTGCAAGCACCGCGTACGGAACTGCTTTTTCAACCGGAACTGGTGGTCCGCGGCTCGACCGCCGCCGTGAAGGTACCCAACTAGACACCGCGAAGGTACCCAGCTAGCCGCCGTAAAGGTACCCAACTAACCGGGATCACACCGCTTTTGCCAGCGGCTCCCTTACCCCCACGCCCACTTACGCGCGCACGTTTACTTTGAGTTTGGCTTATGGGCCCGCACGACTGCATCTTTCATTGTTGTCGGTTCCCCATCGGGGCCCGTAACTGGACGCTCATATTCCTCGGCTATTTCAATATGCCAGTCCCCGATCCCGAGGGCCGCAATTTCTGATTTCGTGGTCTTCTCAAATTTAGGCGCACTGCTGCCGTCATCACGCCGGTGCTGCGCCCAAGGCGGTGTAACCGCATGCGAAACCAACAAGACCCGCCCACCTGGCTTTACTAGTTTCGCCGTCGCCCGCAGGGTCTCAGCTCGCTGCTGGTCATCTCGAGAGTGGATGAAAAACGCCGTAACGAGATCGAAAGTACCCGGCGCATCTTCAACAACGGTGGCAACATCTCTCACTTGAAATTCCACATCCAAATTGCGGACGGCGGCGCTTTCTTTGGCGCGGGAAATCGCCACACTTGAGAGGTCAATTCCCGTAACCTGCCACCCCTTCTCAGCTAGCCAAAGCGCATCGGCTCCTTCGCCGCATCCCACATCTAGCGCCTTCCCGGGTGTGAGGTCGCTTGCGTATTGAACAAGTGCTTCATTTGGGTCACCCGACCATAACCGGTCCTTTTCGCGATAGCGGGCGTCCCAGTCTGTCGAATTATGTGAGTGGCTCATGGTGGCTTCGTAACTCTCAATGCAGATCGCTAGCTATAACCGGTAAGAACTCCGGACCACACATCGTATGTCATGTCGCCTTTTTAACCAGTTCGGTTATTGCCTCCTGCGACTCGGCCGTTAGGTCGTTGACCGCGCACGATAAGCACCGTTACGCAAACACCACATCTTGCGCTATTCGCTGCGCAATGCCGCCACGGGATCTTTGCGCGCCGCGCTTGCCGCAGGAATTAGCCCGGCCAAGAACGTTAAACCCATGCTAATTGCGACCAAGATCACTGCTGCGACAGCGGGAAGCTGGGCCACTTTCTCAATGTCGAAACGAGATGAAACCACCGCATTGGCCGGCAACGTCAATAAGAAAGTTGTGGCAATACCCAGGGCACCCGCGATGAATCCCACGATTAGCGTTTCAGCATTGAAAACGCGGCGCACATCGCTCTTGGAAGCACCAATGGCCCGCAAGATTCCAATTTCTTTAATCCGCTCAAGCACCGAAACGTAGGTAATGACGCCAATCATGATCGATGAGACAAACAGTGATATCGAGACAAAGGCAATCAACACGTAGGTGATGATGTTTAAGATGTCGGTCACGGAAGACATTAGGGTGCCGACGAAGTCGGTGTAAGTGATGACTTTTTCTTCCGAGCCGCGCTTATTCATCTCGTCGTTGTAGTCATCAAGCACCCCAATGATCTCGTTTTTAGCCTCAAAACTCTTGGGGTAAATGTCAACCATGTCGGGGTCGTCCAGGTCGGCATAGCCCAGTTGGCGCAGATTGCTAGAAAGCGAGTTTTCGTCCAGCGCGAGCGTCAACAGCAGGTCGGAAAGCTCGTCCATGTCGACTTCGGATTCGAAGGCGTCCAAAAGCGCGTCCTCGTCCACGTTCATCGCGTCGGGAAGTTGGCGCATCAACTGGTCCATGGCACTTTGAACCGCGGTTGATATTTGTCGCTCCAACGCGCCCGTGACCTGCCGCGCAACCTCCTGCGAATAAACCGCGAGCGCCTGTTGCACATAGTCAGAAAAGACCTGTTGTAGTTGCGCTTCGACCGATTGCTGAGCAGAATCGGTGAGTTCTTCTAGGTCTTCGATTCGGTCTTGTCCGGCACTGGTTTCCAGGAAGAGCGGTAGATTATTTTCCACATCGGTAAAGTCGAGATCGTTTTCCTCCGCAAATTCTAGGTAGCTTTCCAAGAATGCGCTGGTGGCGGCAACCACTTCGTCTTCGTCAAGTTCGACGTCCAAAGAGTCTTCTATGCCGGAGAGGTCCAGGGGCGGCAGAAGCGATGGATCAAAGTTAATTTCGGGCATTCCCAGTTGAAAGCCCGAAAAGTCCACATGCAACTTAGATTCATCGACGGAAAACGCATCTGCAATGGCGTCTTCATCAACGGTAATGAAGGAACTTAAGTCGAGTTCTTCCTCTTCGTCTTGCTCAGCAGCAAATGAGCGGCCCGTAAAGACGTCCGTGTCTGGATCATCCAGTTGCTGGGTGACGATGTCGGTTTGGCTGGCCTCGGCAATAAGATGTTCAGTTAGCTCTGGGCTGTAGTAAATGCCCGGATTTAGTGCGGTCGCGGTGGCCCCCGGTTTAGGCAATACGATGCCGCGAACTTTTAAGTCGGTGCCCGCTTCCACTTTCTCGCGCAAAAATTCTTCATCGGAGCGCTTATCAATCCACACGTCATAGTCGGAATCAAACTCGTAGAAGTCGGTGGCGTTGACGAGCTTAAAGCGGGTATCTAGCACTTCGGAGTAAGAAAAGGACTTGGTATCTTCCGGCGCTTCAACGGTTTCGTCTGCCTCGACTTGGCCTACCATCTCGTCTAGTTCTGCGGGGTCGCGCAGCCCCATGCTGTAGAGCACCAGGTCGCTAATTCCGCCGCTGGGCGTAAGGACGACCATGACTTCGTCGAATTTCTCGGGCCATGCGCCGGCAACCACGTCGTATTGCTCCTCGATCAGGGACGTGTCGTCCATCAGTTCGGTGAACATATCGGTTGCCATAAACGCGGGCATGAGATCGCGGCTTTCCGGTGCCGGCCCCAGCCCAAGTTTGCTGAGAGTCGTATCCGGGTTGATCTGTCTGATCTGGTCAGAGGTGTCTGGGTTGAAGATCTGCGGGGTGACGTCGTAGGAGTAGTTGACCGAGTTGGCGTAGTTGGCGAGCGGATCTTCGGACTCCAAGTACTTTTTAAATGCCGCCAGGTCATTAGAGCCGATTGAAGCAAACAGCCGGTTCAGCATGCGGATTTCGCGCACCTCACCGGCGGGGGCTTCTTCGGAGCTGTCGATGTCCTCCACGACCTCGGTGGAAGCGGTCAAAAGCGCAGTCATGTCAAAGCCCTGACTTTGAATGCTGACCGGGTAAACAGACAGAGTCTCTTCTTCGACATCGCGGATATAAGTGTTCACGCCGTTTGCCAGCGCCAAGATTGCCGCAATCCCGATGATCCCGATGCTGCCGGCAAACGCCGTCATCGCTGTGCGGCCCTTTTTTGTCATCAGGTTGCTAAATGACAGTGCTATTGCCGTGAAAAACGACATGCGAGGACGGCGAGTCTTGGCTTGGTCGGCGCTGTGTGCGCTGGCGGGGGCGTGCGGATCGCTGTCGCGGACAATTTGGCCATCGCGCAGGTTGATAGTACGGGTGGCGTACTGCTCGGCCAGGTCCGCGTTGTGCGTGACCATAATGACGAGCCGGTCGGCAGCAATCTCGGTAAGCAGCGCCATTATTTGGGTGGCGGTAGTGGTATCGAGCGCACCGGTGGGCTCGTCCGCTAAGACGATTTCTGGATCATTAATAAGCGCGCGGGCGATTGCCACGCGCTGCATCTGTCCACCTGAAAGCTGGGTGGGCTTTTTGTCGCGGTGCTCCCCCAGGCCAACTTCATCGAGGGCTTGTTCAGCACGGCGGCGGCGTTCTTGGCGGGAAACGCCACTGAGCGTGAGGGCGAGTTCCACATTCGCTAAGACCGTTTGATGCGGAATCAGGTTGTAGCTTTGAAAAACAAACCCGATCCGGTTGTTGCGGTAGGCATCCCAGTCGCGGTCGCGAAACCGCTTCGTTGAGCGACCCTCAACGCTCATTTCGCCCGAGTCGTACTTATCCAACCCGCCAATGATGTTCAACAGCGTCGTTTTGCCTGAGCCTGAAGCGCCCAGGACCGCAACAAACTCGTTGCTGCGAAAAGAAACCGATACGTCGTTCAGCGCCGTCTGCGTGAAGTCGCCGGTCGTATAAGTCTTTTTTATGTTGGAGAGTTGGAGCATTTACGACCTAGTCGAATAGTCATATGCGACTAAACGGTGGTGGCATCTTCCTTTAAATCTGCGGGCTGTGCGGCTGCTTCATCTATTAAATCCGGGTTCGCATCCGGATTGATAAGTGGCGTGCGACTCATGGCAACGCTAAGCAAAAACGTCGCATCAGTCTTTGCCCTGACTTCATATGGCGCGTCTGGGATCACCAGGTGGCTCCATTCGCGGCCGTACCACTCGGTTCCGGTACCGGCGAGCCATAATTGGCCGCTGATTACCAGGAGCGTGCTTTCACCAAACTCGGATTGGGAGCGTCCCCCAAAAGTTGATCCTGCGCGCAGCGCTACGACTGTTTGCCGCAGGCGCCGTTCATGTCCGCCGACAATGGTGTGAGCTGCCCGGCCACTGCTGGCGCTTTGCGCCACTCGAGCAAGTTCGCGCGCCTTTGCTTGCAAGTTAAGTTTGCTCATGCCGACCTCCCCTTCAAATGGGTGTGCCCTAAGCATACAAGCGAAAAGCCGTTCCTCCATGGCTGGCGTTCCCAAGTTTCAGGAAGACACTAACGGATTGCTCCAACAGGCTGCTGCCCGGAAGCAGCACAGATCGCGGACCTGCGGAGCTGTGATTTAGCCCTCGACATCAGCGAGTCAGGGCTCATATGCGCTAGCAATTAACAGCCCAATGCAGATGCAGACCGCATTATTCCTCGCAGGAAAAGGCCCACATGACCCCAAATCGGTCGAAGATTTGCCCGTACCAATCACCCCACGGCGCTTTTTCGAACGCCATTGCGACCGTGCCACCGCCATCAATTAATTTTTGAATATAGTCGCGGGCTTCGGCCGGATTATCTACCGTGTAAAGCAGCGAATAGGCAGTGTCACGTACGGGATAATCGTGCTCATCGTCCATGGCGTCTGCCCCGGCGATAACACCCACGGACAGCGTCAAGGTCGCGTGCGCAACTGCCCTGGGGTCGGGCTGAAAAGGCATCCCTTCTAGGGAAACATCCTCATAGCGCTGAATGATCAAATCACCGCCAAATACTTCATGCCAGTGCTCCATGGCTTCCGCTGTCGTGCCCGGAAGCGCAATATAAGTTGCCAATGACCCAGCCATGGGTGTCTCCTTTGACGTCGAAGCACCAATTTTATGTCCCGCGTGGCGATTAAGGAAGATGGAAATAGGGTCACCGGCTCGGCGGTGCGGTTCGCTGCGCTGCTTATTGGCTGCGCGGCTTAGCTGCGCAACTTAGCTTCGCAGCCAGCCATGCAAGAAGAGTGCAGCTTTTTACCGCCCACACCGGTAAAAGGCTGCACAGAACTCAAACACTGCTCCGTGATTCTGGACCACGCAGCACGTGCCCGATGGAGTACCACACCGGCCACCCGATGAACCAGATTCCGGTCACGAGCCAGATGCGCGCGAGCCAGGCCGTGAGTTCGCTCGTGCGCGCCGGATCGCGCACCAATAGCGTGATTGCTACCAACACCGCGCTGGCAATTACCGCACACAGGAGCATTTTCAGCCACTGCTCCCACTCATATTTTACGCGTTCTATGCCTTCCTTGGGCGGTGCCTCTGGTTCGGGGCCGCCCGCAAAGCGATGGGCGAACCAAACATCCACGCGGGAGATTATTTGGCGGCCGAACGCAATAGTGAAACCTAGGTAGACCGCGCCAAGGCCGTGCGTGAAGTCAGCGACGGTGTCGTTGAGCAGCAAATCCCACGAGATCAGGCTGAGCAAGAAGACATCAAGCACGGGGACGCCCAGCAACAAGATCGTCGAAACTTTGCGCCAGCGCAGCAAATAGCGAGTGGCTAGTCCGAGAATGAGAACGACCCAAAAGCCAATCTCGCTGGCCAAAATCCCGATCAATACAAGGTTCATGCTTTCAGTCTTGGGCGAGAAGCAGCCTTTTTGATCATCCCTTCGGCTCGCCCTGCCTCCTTCGTTCGAATGAGGTCGCCTCGACGTTTACTACGGCAAGATGGAGCACATGCTCACCCGTTGGTTCGCCCATCTTAACACTCATCCGCGTAACCGCGACGCGATCGTGGCGGGGATGTGGCTGGTGCTGGGCCTCGCGTTCTTGCAGTTCAGGGCCTACCCGCTGTGGGGCGCCACCGCGGTTTGGACGACGAGCGGGAGCGTGTTTTTGTGGACGCTGCTTGTTTTGGCGGTGCTGGCTACCCAGCGTTCGACGCGGCCGCTACTGGTGTTAAGCGCCGGAGTCGTGGTCATCGCGGTTGATATCGCGTTTGGGGGAAGTCTCGGCGCCGTACTCGTTTTCACAGACCTGATTTATGCCGCATTTAAATACGGCAGCGATCGCGCAGTGCGGGCCATGATTTGGGTCTTCGTGGCGGTTGCGGCGGTGACGGCCCTGGCCATAGTGGTGTGGCCGCCAGATGATTGGCGTGTTTCGCTGCTCTTCGCGCAATGGGGCGCCATCGTGTTGATTTCGGCCACCTGGGGTTGGAACGTTCGCAGTGAGCGCTTACGAACCCGCGCGGCGATGGCCGCCGAACACTCCCAAGCAGTGCAACGCTTGCGCCGCAAAATCGCGCACGACCTGCACGATCTGGTCGCAAACCAGATCGCCGGAGCCGGGCTACACGTCGAGGCCGCGAAACTGCACGTGGGTCATCTACCCGCCCCGGACCTCGAGATCCTGCGCAGCTTGGATCGGGCGGCCAATTCCGCGACTGAGGCGGACCGGCAACTGCGCCGCATGATCGCGATTCTCAGCGCGGTCGAGGATCTGGAAGAGCCGACCACGCTACCCACGCGCGAGTTAGTTGACGCGGCGGTATCTGAGCTTGACATAGGGGTTCCCGCGCCGCGCACGCTGGTATGGGCCGGCAGTGGCAGGGAAGGATTGCGCACGCGCCTGGCGGCTGAGCCCACTCCCACCGTTCAAGTGTGTTTGCGGGTTTTGCGGGAGTTGGTTGCAAATGCGGTGAAGCACGGGCAGGGCGATGTTGAAGTGCGTGTTGAGGCCGAACCAAATTTTTCACTTACAGTCACGAACGCGATTGCTTCGGGCCCGCGTGCAGCGCGCGGGAGCGGAATCGGGATAAGCGGCGCGGCGCTGCTGTTAGAAGGAACCGGCGCTGCCCTTGAGGCTGGCGCGACGGACGAGAAGCGCTGGCGGGCAACGCTGGTCCTCGCGGCACCGGTTGCCGCGCAAACCGCAGCGGAAGGAGCGCATTCATGAGCGAGATCGTGCGCGTACTCATCGCCGATGATCATGAGACTGTGCGGAGCGGTGTTTCGGCCATCATCGCCACCGACCCGCAAATTGAAATGATCGGCCAGGCTGAAAATGGCTTTGATGCGGTCGCCGCGTGCGTGCGTCTCCAGCCTGATGTGGCGCTGGTCGACATTCGCATGCCGGGCACCGACGGAGTTTGGGCTACCGAGCGCATAACCAATGAAACCCCCACCCGCGTCATCATTTTGACGACGTACGACTCCGATGATCTTGTCGCACGGGCCCTAGCGGCCGGGGCGCACGGTTATCTTTTGAAGAGCGCTAGCGGGACTGAACTCATTCAGGCTGTCCGCCACGTCGCCGCGCATCGCCACGTTTTGGATCCCGCCATCGCTGGAACCGTGATCGCGCACCTCACCGCCGGGCAGGCGGGTACGGGCGGGGTCCCTATTGATGCCGAACATTTCACCGCCCGGGAGCGTGATGTTCTTGATCTGCTCGCCGACGGCCTCACTAATCAGGCGATCGGCGAACAACTAAACATCAGTGTCACGACCGTCAAAACGCATGTCGGCGCGCTGTATGCAAAAACGGGTGCAGAGTCTCGCGTACAGCTGGGCCAGCTGGGATTGCAGGCGCGCCAGCAGCGCGGCGCTATTTAGGACGGCGCATGGCGGGCTGGGTGGTTACCTCACTAAGGCCTTGGCACACTAAAGGGCGATTCCGGCGCAGCCAGTTGCAATGGCGAGCGCTTCACAGACGTTACGCATTTGGCTCTGTGACAGTCTCCCAAGTCTTTGGACGAGGGCCGAAACGGAAACGCTTTCTACGGAATCGAGATTTATCACTGAACGCAGCGGGATCGGGTCTTCACCGGGCTCGAGTTCAACCTCGCTGGCCAAGCCACGAATGGTCGTAGTGCATGGAGCAACGGGGGTGCGGCGGCGGCTGGGGATTACCGCGTCGCGCGATAAAACTAGTACCGGGCGTCTACCAATTTCAGGTAACTGGCACCACCAAAGTTCACCTCTTGCCGGTAGCGCCGTCACGAGCGACTAGCCGCTTCTCGGAATGAGGCGAGGTCTCCCCACGCATCGGGTTCATCTAGAGGTTTCTCGTCGTACGCGGCATAGCTGGCATCAATCTGCGCCGCCTGGTGCCGTTCTAATAGGGCTCGAAGAGCCGCGTCGACCATTGAGGCATCGGTCTTGCCGACGCCGAGACGGCGCGCTGATTTAAGAAGACCAGTATCAACGGTGGTACTGATTCGTGTTCGAGCCATGCCACAATTATGCCACTTTAATGGCATGCTGCTAAAGCCCCACCAGATACGCATAAGCGCCATAATTTTGGACGACGCCCCCGGCCAGGTGGTGTGCGCCACCAAGGTCTCGGCGCACCAGTGCGCGATGCTTTAGGCCTGCGACATGCATTTGTTCTTCTCGTGACGACTGGGGGAGGTCTTCCGCGCTCGTTGAGCATCTCCGAGTAAGCGGCGGCCGTTTTTCTTGACCCCTAAGTGGTCACATGGCAAATCCGGCGCCCGCTTCCCGTAGTTCAGGTTGGGCCTCGAGCACGGTGACGTACCAGCCCTGGTCGACGAGAGAGATGGCGGCGGCCAGCCCGGCGATTCCGCCGCCACCTACTACTGCTGTGTGGCTCATAATCTTCCTTTGCCCGACCCGTTAAAGTCTCCGGCGTATGCGCCGTTCAGTTTCAAAACTTAAACCAGAACTGATCGTGCTCGCATCGCTGGAAGCGCCACGCGGGTCGCTGCCGAGAGGACCACCACGGGAGCACTCATATTCCAGCGCGTCAGCCAGCGTTTCTTCTAACGGCCGCGTTGTCAGCCCGTGCGCGCGAGAGCGCTTCGAGTTCGCGGTGCTCGAGTAGCGCATTTCCGGGTGCGGGATCCACCACGGCAAACTTTCGGGCCCCATCCACGGGTTCACCCCCGCTTCGAGGAGGAGTTCAGGTGCCACGGGGGTCATAGCCACTTCGCTTGCGGCGCTGCGTCGCGCACTTGCGAGGGCTTCGCCCAGCGTGATCGTTGGCCCAGTGGCGTTGAAGGTCCCCAATATTTGCTGATCGATGCAGTGGGCAATCCACGTAGCAAGATCTTTGACATCGATCAGTGCGACCGGGGCGTCCAGGTCATCGGGCACGAGAACACTTTTCGCCTCCCTGGGCAAACCGCCACGGGTAGTAGCCGCTGCGCCCGGTGTCATCGCCCGCTCCTGCGATTAGACCCGGACGAATGATGGTCGCATTCACGCTTGTCGATCGCACCGCGTTTTCGCAGGCAACTTTGGCAGAGCCGTATTCGGAGATGTCTGTGATCGTGTCCGCACTCAGAGGTTCATACAGATCAGCATCTTCGTCCTGCTCCAGCACGTCCCCGCGCAGATATGCGCTCACAGAAGATATGTAGATCCAGTGCCGAGATTGCAGTTCGGCTACAGCTCGGTGCACCCGGCCCGGTTGGGTGGCTACATCAACTATGACATCCCAATAAGCGCCTGCGACCGGTTCCAGCGAGCCTGGCACGTCGCGATCAGCACGAATGAAATTGACGCCGGCGGGAATCGGCTCGGTACCGCGCGCCAAACAGGTCACGTCGTGATCTGCAGCGAGGAGGGCGCCAACGAGCCGACGGCCGAGCTGGCCGTTGCCTCCAAGAATCAGGATGTTCATGGTGCCGCCTTCCAAACCCGGCTTATAGGTCAGCTAATTGTTCATCAAATAGTGCACAGTCCACCATGACATCTACGAGAGCAGTTAGTATTCAAACCCGGGCGTATCGCGAAATTTTTCCATTCTGTACTGCTCTACGGCGTGTGATCTCTGCAGCGCAGTATGAATATCAATCTGCTGCTCACGACCAATAAAGAGACCTGCTAGTCCCCCTGCGCCGAGTCCTGCCATACCCAATCGCGCACTTCCGGAATGTCTTCCCCGTTCGCATATGCGTAGCCCCGCGCATCCAGGCGCTTGTCCATCATTTCTTGGCGCAGCTCGGCGTATTTGACGGCCATGCCCGGAACGCGGTCGAGCACGTCGGCCACAAGATGGTAGCGGTCCAGGTCGTTGCGCATGACCATGTCAAAGGGAGTGGTTGTCGTACCCTCTTCCTTAAAGCCGCGCACGTGCAGGTTGCCGTGCCCGTTGCGCCGATATGTCAGCCGATGTATCAACCACGGGTAGCCGTGGTAGGCAAAAATAATCGGCTTGGTCGCGGTGAAAAGACCGTCAAAATCCCGGTGCGAGAGCCCGTGGGGGTGTTCCCGATCATCTTGCAGGCGCATGATGTCCACAACATTCACAACGCGCACCTTCAAGTCAGGAACTGACTCACGCAGAATCGAAGCAGCCGCGAGCACCTCGATCGTCGGAATATCTCCCGCGCACCCCAAAACAACGTCCGGCTCCTCGCCCTGCACTTCGGTGCCGGCCCAGGGCCAAATCCCCAGCCCCCGGGTGCAGTGGCGAATCGCCTCATCCATCGTGAGCCAATTCGGATTCGGTTGCTTACCGGCCACGACAACATTGACGTACTGCGTGGAACGCAAGCAATGATCGAAGGTCGACAGCAACGTATTGGCGTCGGGCGGCAAATAAACACGGACGACCTCGGCCTTTTTATTCATCACGTGGTCAATAAAACCCGGATCCTGGTGGGAAAAGCCGTTGTGGTCTTGGCGCCACACATGCGAGGAAAGCAGGTAATTCAAACTGGCTATCGGGGCGCGCCACTCCAAGTTATTGGTGGTGTTCAACCACTTCGCGTGCTGGTTGAACATGGAGTCGACGATGTGAATGAACGCCTCATAGGAGTTCATCACTCCGTGCCGGCCCGTGAGCAGATACCCCTCCCTCCAACCACCCCTGGCACTGGTGCTCGCTCAAGACT
>JAJYRW010000025.1 GCA_021793895.1 Actinomycetes bacterium | reverse complement strand
GATGAGGTTTCCCGCATGCTCAACGAAGAAATTGTTGCCGGCGCCGAAGAAATCGATCTGTGCATGGTGTTGGGTGCGGGCTGGCCCCTGTTCCTGGGCGGAATCACTCCGTACCTGCGCCGCGTGGGCGCGCTGGCGGCGAGTTGAAGCAAACCCCACCAGGTGGGCGCGCTGGCGGCGCGTTAAATCCACGGCCCCGGGGTGGAAGCGGCTCTTAGTAAACCGTAAGGCCGCGGGAGCGGAACTGTTCTTGGACGCGCGCTACTAATTCCGCGCTGGGCGGCTGGGTCTCTTCCAGTTCGTATTTCAGTCCAAGCCGCTGCCACTTATCGCGGCCCATCTGGTGGAAGGGCAATACTTCCACTCGCTCAACGCTGGTGAGGCTCGCGGCGTATTCGGCTACTGCCTCCACGTTTTCGTACCCGTCGGTTAAATCCGGAACCAGTACAAAACGGATCCAGATCGGTTTATTTTGAGCCGCGAGACGTCGTCCAAAAGCCAGTGTGGGTTCGAGTTTTACCCCGGTGACCTCCCGGTAAATATCGGGATCTCCACTCTTGACATCCAGCAACACCAAATCGGTGTCATCCAACAGCTGGTCACTGGCGCGGGCTCCCAAGAACCCGGAAGTATCGATTGTGGTGTGGATGCCCAGTTCCTGACACCGCCGGAAAATCTGGGCCACAAACGCCGGCTGCATGAGCGGCTCGCCGCCCGAGATCGTCACTCCCCCGCCCAGCGTTTTGAAAATGTGTTGATACCGCGTGATACGCTCCATCACTTCATCAACAGTGTGCGTAACGCCGTCGCGCATCTTCCAGGTATCGGGATTGTGGCAGTACTTACAGCGCAGCACACAGCCCGCCAGGAACAGGGTCATACGCGTACCGGGACCATCCACGGCTGTCACCAGTTCCCAGGAATGCACCGAGCCAATATCGCCGGCGCGCATGGCCGCAAAGGTTTCTGCGCGGTCCTGGCCGCTGGTGGCGGGGGTGACAGCCGTGGTAGTCATAGTTTCTTCCTTTACAGTGCGCCGTGGAAGGTGCGGTTGAGAACGTCCATTTGCTGTTCGCGCGTTAGGCGAACGAAATTGACGGCGTATCCGGAGACGCGGATGGTCAGCTGCGGGTAGTCCTGCGGGTTCTCCATCGCGTCAACCAGCGTTTCCCGGTTCAAGACGTTGATGTTCAGGTGGAACCCATCGGAAATGTTGAAGGCATCCATCAGTCCGACCAGGTTGGTGACCTGCTCACCGCGCGTGCGTCCCAGGCCGGAAGGCACGATGGTCGTGGTCAGCGAGATGCCGTCCTGCGCCTCTTCGAAGGGCAGTTTCGCCACTGACAGCGCCGCCGCCAGCATGCCGTGCGTATCGCGCCCGTTCATCGGGTTGGCGCCGGGGGCAAACGGTTCGCCGGTGCGGCGGCCACAGGGAGTGTTACCCGTGTGCTTGCCGTACACGACGTTCGAGGTGATGGTCAGCACCGACTGGGTGTGAACGGAATTGCGATAGGTGTCTTGGGCACGGACCTTTTCCATGAAGGTTTCGACAATCTTGCTCGCAATGTCATCGGCGCGATCATCATCATTGCCGTAGGTGGGGAACTCGCCCCTGACCTCATAGTCGACAACCAGCCCAGTTTCGTCCCGCACGGGGCGAACCTGCGCATAGCGAATCGCTGCCAGCGAATCGGCCGCCACTGAAAGCCCGGCAATACCGCAGGCCATTGTGCGCATGACATCGGCATCGTGCAGCGCCATTTCGATGCGTTCATAGGCGTACTTATCGTGCATGAAGTGAATGCAGTTCAACGCGTCCACGTAGGTTTGAGCCAGCCAGTCCAGCAGGTTGTCATAGGCGGCCCAGACCGTGTCAAAGTCCAAGACCTCGTCGGTCAGCGGAGCGGATGCCGGAGCAACCTGCTTACCGCTGATCTCATCGCGGCCCCCGTTGATGGCGTACAGCAGTGCCTTGGCCACGTTGACGCGGGCTCCAAAGAACTGCATCTGCTTGCCAACGGTCATGGGCGAAACACAGCAGGCAATCGCGCCGTCATCACCGCACAGTTCGCGGATCAACCGATCCGATTCGTACTGGATGGCGGAGGTGTCGATTGATACCTGGGCGCAGAAGTTTTTAAAGCCCTCGGGTAGCTCATTCGACCACAGCACCGTCATATTCGGTTCGGGTGCCGGCCCCAGGTTGTACAGGGTCTGCAAGAACCGGAAGGAGGTGCGAGTCACCAGCGGGCGACCATCTTCGCCAATGCCGCCGATTGACTCGGTAACCCAGGTCGGGTCGCCGGAGAATAGCGCGTCATATTCCGGGGTGCGCAAAAAGCGCACGATGCGCAATTTGATGACGAAGTCGTCAATGATTTCTTGGGCCTGTTCCTCGGTGAGGGTGCCCTCAGCGATATCCCGCTGAAGGTAGATGTCCAAGAAGGTGGAGGTGCGTCCCAGTGACATTGCCGCGCCGTTTTGTTCTTTAATCGCGGCCAGGTAGCCAAAGTAGAGCCACTGGACGGCTTCGGTACCGGTTGTGGCCGGACCGGAGATGTCGTAGCCATAGGAGGCTGCCATTTCCTTCAGTTCGCCCAGCGCCCGCACCTGTTCCGCTAGTTCTTCGCGCAGGCGAATAACCTCTTCGCTCGAGCGGCGCATATCCAGTTCGGCGCGCTCTAACTTCTTGACGGCAATCAGCTGATCCACCCCGTAGAGGGCGACGCGGCGATAGTCGCCGATGATACGGCCGCGGCCGTAAGCATCCGGCAGGCCGGTGATGATGTGGCTGGAGCGGGCGGCTCGTACCGCGGGCGGGTAGACGTCGAATACCCCGTCATTGTGGGTCTTGCGGTACTTGGTGAAAATTTCTTCGACCGTCGGGTCAACCTCATAGCCGTAGGTTTTCAGCGCATTGGAAACCATGCGCCAGCCACCGTTTGGCATGATCGCGCGCTTCAGCGGCGCATCGGTCTGCAGCCCGACTATGACTTCAGCATCCTTATTGATGTAGCCCGGCGCATGGGAGGTAATTGTGGACGGCGTCTGGGCGTCGACGTCGTAAACTCCCTTTTCGCGCTCGGCCGGGAACATTTGGCTCAGTTGGTCCCAAAGGGCCGTCGTGCGGGGGGTGGGGCCTGCTAAAAATTCGCCGTCCCCGGTGTAAGGCGTGTAGTTCGTGACTATGAAATCTCGAACATCAATGGCGTCTTGCCAGGGGCCCGGGGTAAAAGTGCGCCAGGCATGGCCGTGGGGAACATCTTCGATCCCGGGGGTATTGGGATTGAATTTCGGTGAGATTGGCGTCGTGGTCATTTTCGCCCTTCCAGTGGGGTAATACACCCATTTCCTCTTGTACTTCGAGGTTATGGGGCCTGGAAGATCAGACCGTGGGACGCTAGTCCCGCGCGGAGGCTACGGGCGTGTGACATCTCCCACATTGGCGCGGGAAAACGTGGAATCGGCGCTAATTCGCGCCACAACCGAGTGGGCGATGTCCGAGCCTTCGAGCCCCGTGGCGGTCACGATTTGTGCACGTGATGCGTGCTGTAAGAATTCCTGGGGAATTCCGAAGGTCTGCCAGGGGATATCAATACCCGCCTCGTTGAGTGTCTGGGCGATGGCATCACCCATTCCGCCTTCCACCAGGCCGTCTTCAATCACCACCAGGCGGCGGTGGGCTGCAGCCAACTCGGTTAGTTCTTCCGGCACCGGCAGGATCCAGCGCGGGTCGACCACTGTTGAGGTGAGGCCATGCTCGGTGAGCTGGTCGCCCACTTCGAGTGCGGTGGGAACCATGGCGCCGATTCCCACAATGAGGACGTCTTTAACTGCATCTTTCTTATCGCCGTGGCGCGCTAGGATGTCAACGCAGCCGTCCTGTTCCTGGGCCGGGATCGGATCGGGAAGGCTGCCCTTGGCGTAGCGCAGCACGGTGGGAGCATCGTCTACTTCCACGGCTTCGCGCAGCGCGGTGCGCAGCGTATTTTCGTCGCGCGGGGCCGCGAGTTTCAGACCCGGCACGGTGCGCAGCAGCGCCATATCCCACATGCCGTTGTGGCTGGGACCGTCATCGCCGGTGATGCCGGCGCGGTCTAGAACAAAAGTAACGCCGGCGCGGTGCAGGGCGACGTCCATCAGGATCTGGTCATAGGCGCGGTTTAAAAATGTGGCATAGACCGCAAATACTGGGTGCGCCCCGGCAAATGCCAGGCCGGCGGCTGAAGTTACGGCGTGCTGTTCTGCAATCCCGACGTCGTAGATGCGGTCGGGGAACTCCGCTGCAAACTTGGCCAACCCAACGGGTTGGAGCATTGCGGCGGTAATGGCGACAATATCGGGTCGGCGGCGCGCGATTTGAACAATTTCATCGCCGAATACCTTTGTCCAACCAAAGCGCGAGGCAATAATTGGCAGCCCCGTTTCGGGGTGAATTTGCCCCACGGTGTGGAAGCGATCGGCCACATCTTCTTCGGCTGGTGAATAGCCGCGGCCCTTTTCGGTTACGACGTGCACTATTACCGGACCGTCATAGTCCCGTGCCCGGCGCAGGGCGCGCTCCAAGGGCTCCAAATCGTGGCCGTTAACCGGCCCCAGGTATTTCAATCCCAGGTCTTCGAACAGCCCCTGGGGGGCCACAAAGTCTTTAAGACCCTTCTTCATTCCGCGTAGCGCGCTATAGGTCATCCGACCCGGAGTGCCGCCCCGATGCAGTGTGCGCTTACCCCAACCGAGGAACTCTTCATAACCGCGCCGAGTGCGCAGCAGTGCGAGCCGGTCCGCCACTCCCCCAATTGTGGGGTCATAGGAGCGCTCATTGTCGTTAACCACCAGCACGAGATTGCGGTTGTTGTTCGTGGCAATGTTGTTGAGCGCTTCCCAGGCCATGCCTCCGGTGAGCGCGCCATCGCCAATGACCGCTACGACGTGCCGGTCGGTTTGCCCCAAAACGCGGTAGCCCTTGGCGATGCCCTCCGCCCAGGACAGGGCCGTAGAAGCATGCGAGTTTTCGACTACGTCGTGTACCGACTCTTCGCGGCTGGGATACCCAGCCAGGCCGTCACTCTTGCGCAGGCGCGAGAAGTCTTTGCGGCCGGTGAGCAACTTGTGTACGTATGACTGGTGGCCGGTATCAAAGACAATCGTGTCTTTGGGGGAGGCGAAAATTCGGTGCAGCGCCATGCTCAGCTCGACCACACCAAGGTTGGGACCCAAGTGGCCCCCGGTCTGCGATACGGATTGAACTAGAAACTCGCGAATCTCCTGTGCGAGCTGGGCTAGTTCGGCGGGCTGAAGTTTCTTTAAATCTGCGGGAGAAGTAATCCGGGCTAACAAACTCATGGGTAATTACTCTCCGTTCTTATCTGCGCAGCAACGACGGTTTACCGGGCACGCACCTAACCATACGCTGCGTGCCCGGGTAACCGTCCAGTGCAAACTCTCAGCCGTGCTAAAAGTTCGCGTTCGGCAACTAACTGCCGCAATACATTAGGCAGCCAACTGCCGCAGAACATACTGCAAGATGCCACCGTGGCGGTAGTAGTCGGCTTCGCCCGGGGTATCAATGCGGACAACGGCGTCAAACTCGACCTTGGTGCCATCTTCGCGCGTGGCAGTGACATGCACCGTTTCGGGAATCTGATCGTTCAGGGCAGTAATTCCGACGATGTCGAAGGTTTCGGTGCCATCTAACCCGAGGCTGTCCGCGTTTTCGCCTTCCGGGAATTCCAGCGGCAGCACGCCCATACCAATGAGGTTGGAGCGGTGAATGCGCTCGAAACTCTCGGTGATCACGGCCCGCACGCCCAGCAACAGGGTGCCCTTAGCGGCCCAGTCGCGGCTAGAACCAGACCCGTATTCCTTACCGGCCAGTACGACCAGCGGGATGTCTTGAGCAGCGTAATCCTGCGCGGCGTCATAGATGGTGTCTTGTTCACCGGTGAGGTGATTGAGCGTGAATCCACCCTCTACTCCGTCAAGCAACTGGTTTCGCAGGCGGATGTTGGCAAACGTCCCGCGAATCATTACCTCGTGGTTACCACGGCGCGAGCCATAAGAGTTGAAGTCCCGGCGATCCACGCCGTTTTCTAGCAGGTACTTGCCGGCCGGAGAATCAGCGCGAATCGCACCCGCGGGAGAAATATGGTCGGTCGTGACCGAATCGCCCAGTTTGGCCAGGACGCGTGCACCCTTAATATCGGTTACTTCCTCCGGGGTGATTCCCATTCCCTCGAAATATGGTGGCTTGCGCACGTAGGTCGAGGCGTCGTCCCAGTCAAAAACGTCACCGGCGGGGGTATCCAGTTCGCGCCAGCGCTCATCACCGGCGAAGACGTCTGAATAGTCCTCGGTGAACATCTCGCGCGTGATCGAAGACTTGATCGTGTCTTGGACCTCCTCGGTGGAGGGCCAGATGTCGTGCAGATAAACCGGGTTTCCGTCTTGATCATGGCCCAGCGGTTCGGACGCGAAATCGAAGTCCATCGTTCCGGCCAGCGCGTAGGCGATGACCAGCGGCGGGGAGGCCAGGTAGTTCATCTTGACATCGGGGTTGATTCGGCCCTCGAAGTTCCGGTTACCGGAAAGCACCGATACCACCGACAGGTCGTGTTCATTGACAACCTCGGAGACCTCTTCGGGCAGGGGCCCGGAGTTTCCAATGCAGGTGGTGCAGCCGTAGCCGACGAGGTGGAAGCCCAGGGCTTCCAAATCGGGCCATAAATTGGCCTTGTTGTAGTAGTTGGTCACTACCTGCGAGCCGGGCGCCATTGAGGTTTTAACCCAGGGCTTGGATTGCAAGCCCTTTGCACGGGCGTTGCGGGCCAGTAATCCGGCGGCCAGCATGACCTCGGGGTTGGAAGTGTTGGTACACGAGGTGATCGAGGCGATCGCTACCCGACCATGATCCAGTTCGTAGGTGGAACCGTCCGCCTCGGTTACCGTAACCCGCTTTGAGGCGCGCCCATTGGCGCTGGCCAGCACCGAGTGCGACGGCTTATCTAGTGCGGACTCACCATTGGCAATCGGAGTCAGCGGATCGGAAGCGGGGAACGTATCGTCCAGTTCCTCATCAACTGAGCTCTTATCGATGTCGTGACCATCTACGACGTAGTTCTTTAAGTCGGCGCGGAACTGTTCCTTCGCTTGGGTGACCGAGATGCGGTCTTGCGGACGCTTGGGGCCAGCGATGGAGGGAACTACCGTCGCCAGGTCGAGTTCGAGGTACTCGGAGTAGGTCGGCTCAATGTAGTCTTCTTCGCCCGGAGCCAGCCACATGCCCTGCTCCTTGGCGTAGGCCTCTACGAGGGCCACCTGCTCCTCATCGCGCCCGGTTAAGCGCAGATAATCCAGCGTGACATCGTCAATGGGGAACATGGCGGCGGTGGAGCCAAACTCGGGGCTCATATTGCCGATTGTTGCGCGGTTGGCCAGGGGAACTTCGGATACCCCCTCGCCGTAGAACTCCACGAACTTGCCCACTACACCGTGTTCGCGCAGCTTTTCGGTGATGGTAAGGACCACATCGGTCGCGGTTACACCGGTGGGAATTTCGCCCTTGAGTTTAAAGCCCACTACCCGCGGGATGAGCATCGAGACGGGCTGGCCCAGCATCGCGGCTTCCGCCTCAATGCCGCCCACTCCCCAGCCCAGCACGCCCAGGCCGTTAACCATGGTGGTGTGGGAGTCAGTTCCCACGCACGTATCGGGGTAGGCACGCAAGACCCCGTCGGTTTCGCGGGTCATGACAACCCGCGCGAGGTATTCAATGTTGACCTGGTGGACAATTCCGGTGCCCGGGGGTACGACCTTGAAGTCGTTGAATGCGCTTTGGCCCCAGCGCAGGAACTGATAGCGCTCGTGATTGCGCTCATACTCTTTGGCGACGTTGCGCTGGAAGGCGTCCGCCTGGCCGAAAACGTCAATTTGCACGGAGTGATCGATTACTAACTCGGCCGGTGCCAGCGGGTTGATCTTTGCCGCATCGCCGCCCAAGTCGCGAACTGCCTCCCGCATGGTGGCCAGGTCCACCACGCAGGGCACACCCGTAAAGTCCTGCATGATCACACGAGCAGGAGTGAATTGAATTTCGGTCGAAGGATCGCCTTGCGGGTCCCACTGGGCCAGGGCGCGCACGTGGTCGGCGGTGATGTTCGCGCCGTCCTCGGTGCGCAGCAGATTCTCGGCCAGCACCTTCAAACTAAAGGGAAGCCGCTCCAGACCCGGTACCGCGTCTAACCGGAAAATCTCGTACTTGTCGCCACCTACTTCCAGGTGACCCTTCGCTCCGAATGAATCAATACTCACGTGTGTTCCTCCAGACAAATAAATTATCTTGACATCAAGATACCACCGGTTGGAAGACGCCGAGCGTCTCGACATGGTGGGTAAGCGGATACAGGTCAAAGGCGCGCAATTCCGTCATCTGCCAGCCCAGTTCGTAATAGGTGCGTACATCGCGGGCGAACGTGGCTGGATCGCAAGAAACGTGCACGATTTTGCGCGGGTGCCGCGCCGCTATTGCGCGCACCACCTCGGCTCCAGCTCCCGCTCGCGGTGGATCAAGGACGACGACACTTCCCTTGGGTAATTCATCGTTGCGGGCCAGATGGCGCACATCTGCCGTAACGAGGTCGACGTTTTTTGCGGCATGGAAATTGCGGCGGGCGGCGCGCATCGCGTTCGCATCGGACTCGATGGCGGTAATGCGCCCGGTGGGGCCGATCACGGCGTGGAGAAACTTCGCAAACAGTCCCACACCCGCATATAGATCGATAACGTGTTCGCCAACCTGGACATCAGCCGCCTTGAGTACAGCCTCAGCCAGGATTTGCGGGGCAAGGCGGTGGACCTGCCAAAAGCCAGTACCCGCGACCTGAAACTGGGCGGTGACGGCTTGGCCCGCCACCTGGGCCGTCACCTTTTCCCGCACGTATCGGCGCTGCGGCGCACTGCTGGCGCGCCGGGCACCGCGCTCACTAGCGCCCTTACCCGGATTCCAGGGCTGGCCATTGACTGCAATAAATGGGGCGCTAGCGCTGGGCAGGGCGATCTGCAGTTTTGCCCCTGGTGGCCACTTGCGGCCAAAAAGGTCCAGCTGTGCAATTGCGGGCACCGCGATGGGGAGCTCGTCAAGCGCAATCACGTCATGGGAGCGGTGGGGCCGCATACCGGCTCGTCCCTGGGCGTCCACCGCCAGTTGCACACGAGTGCGCCAGCGGAGCCCGGAGTTTTCTTCATCCCCGGGTGCGGCTTCAACCACCACTTCAGGCCAGGTAAGGCGCCCAATTTTGCGCAGCTGGTCGCGCACAACTTCGCCTTTCCAGTGCCGGCCGCCGGCCAATGAAATATGCCCCAGGTCGAGCCCACCGACCGGCGCCGTAACTGGATGCGCTCCGTCATCATCCGAAGCCAGCGCGGCGATGGGCCAGGGGTGGACAACCCGGTCCGCCGATGCTTCCAAAACTCTTAAAGTGTCGGCGTACCAAAAACGGCCCTTCGGGCCGCGGCGCGTAATGCGAACCCGCACGACTTCCCCCGGAATGCCGCCGCGCACGAACACCACCCGACCCGAATCCCGGCCCACGGCATAGCCGCGGTGCGCGACGCCGTCCAAAATTAATGTGCGCTCGACCCCAACTTCCAGGTCGCCGTTTTCGGAACTGAAGTCCTCCAAGTTAAATGCCCAAAATGGCCTGAGCGACCAAAAAGTAGACAATGAGCCCGGTGGCGTCCACGACCGTGGAGATAAACGGGGCGCTGACCACGGCCGGATCCACCCCGGCCCAGCGCGCGATCATGGGAATGAGCGAGCCCACTGAGGTGGCAAGAATACAAATCGAAATTACGGTGACGGCCACCACCGCGGCCATCGCCCAGCCGACAAAGAGGGCCGCGGGAAAGAACCCGACACCTGCCAAAGTGACCCCCAGCAGGGCACCGGTTGACATCTCGCGCATCAAAACGCGCAAAAAATCCCCGCTGCGCACCTCCCCCATGGCTAAGGCGCGCACCACCGTGGTTGCGGACTGCGATCCCGCGTTACCGCCCGTTCCAATGAGCAGCGGCACGAACAGCGCCAGGGCGACAACCTGGTCCAGGGCGTCTTCGAAGTGGTTTAAAACATTAACCGTCAGCGTCGCTGCGGCGACCAGGATCAGCAGCCAGCCCACCCGCGCCTTGACCAGCGCGAAGGGACCAACGGATAGATAGGGCCGGCCCAGGGGCGCGGTCGCACCGGTGCGCGCGGCGTCTTCGGCCTCTTCCTGCGCCAAGATGCGCATCGCGTCATCAACCGTCAAAATTCCCAAAAGCCGCTCTTCATCATCAACGACCGGCACGGCGATCATGCCGTTATCGCGCACGACGCGAGCGGCATCTTCCTGGTCGTCGCGAGCTCGAACCATCACTGGCTCCGATGAGACTTCGCCCACGCGCACATCGTCCGGGGTCAAAAAGAGTCGGCGCAGAGAAACGACTCCGGTGACTTTGCGTCCCTCCCCGACCACCGGCAGGACGTAAATGGTTTCGGCATCGTGCCCCTGCGCGCGCACCCGGGCAAGAGCTTGGCCGACCGTCGCGTTACCGGGAATGTGGACAACTTCGGGCGTCATGCGGCGCCCAATTGAGCGCTCGGGGTAGCCCAGCAGGTCCGTTGTCATATCCCGCTCGTGGCGGGAGAGCCCGGAAAGTAGTTGCGCGACGATTCCCGCGGGCAGCTCCTCCAGCATGGAGGCGCGGTCATCGGGGTCCAGGGCGATGAAAATTTCTGCCGTGGCCGCGCCGCGTAATTCCTCAATCAGCTCGTGTTGCAGCGGGACGTCAAGGTCTTCGAAGACCTCCAGGGCGCGGTCTTTAGGCAGGAGGCGAAAAGCCGAGGCTCGCTCCACGCGGTCCATCCGGCCCAGTTCTTCACCAATGGTGACGATGTCGAGTTCGGCAAAGTGGTCCTGCAGCGCGTGCAGTTCACTGCCGTAATCCGGAGGCGGTGCGTCATAGCCGTTGGGATCGTGCGGGGCGGGTGCTGTCACTTTTCCTCCTCGCTGCGCATGGGTCCTCGAACTAGGAGCCAAGTGATCCACAATGCCAAAGCCCACAGGGGCACGCCCATTAAAAGGCGCATAGAGCCCAGCCACCCCACCGATGCGCCCAAGTACAGGGGCAACTGCACGGCCAACCGCGCCGCAAATAGCACCGCCCACACGCCCGTTGCCCAGGTGTAGGCGCGGCGCTGCGCCGGATGAGCCCGCCACTGGCTCGGTTTTCCAGTCAAGACGCCCACGATAATGCCAACGAGTGGCCAGCGCGCGACCATGGAAATAAGACAGCCAGCCAGGTATGCGGCGTTCGTCCACAATCCAAATGCGAAATAGTCTTGCGCTTCCCCGGTGCGCCATGCCCAAAACGCACCAATTGCGACTCCGAAAAATCCTGCAAATGCCTGTTGCAGCGTGGTACCGGAAATGAGCCGCGCCACGGTTGCGATGACGGCAACCCCCAGCGAGCTAACCAGCGAAATGGTTAGGTCGTAGGTCAGTAAATATAGGACAACAAAAACCAGTCCGGGAAGAACTGATTCGATGAGTCCGCGCACACCGCCAACTGCCGTCAGCGCTGAGAAGTCCTCCGACGCGATAGCGCCCACGCCCCGCTTCGGGACGGTGGAAGTCTCGGGCGCCGTGGCCTTCGTGTCATCGGGCGTCGTGGCCTTCATTTCATCGGGTGCGGCCACAAGTTAACCTTCCGGATTGGCGGTGGAAGATCCCGGCCCGGCAGGGCTTTGATTGGGAGCTTGGCCCGGGGTTTGACCCGGCGCTTGGCCGGTGCTTTGCGGCTGGCCGGTGCTTTGCGGCTGGCCGGGGCGTGAACCCGGCGGCCGGGCAGC
>JAJYRW010000024.1 GCA_021793895.1 Actinomycetes bacterium | reverse complement strand
TTTGGGGGTGGCGGTCCTCATTGGACTGTTCATTGCCTTTCCCCTCATTTTGATCGTAATTAACTCGTTTAAATCCCCGCAAGATTACGCCACCGGGGGCCCGCTGTCGCTGCCGAATGAGTTCTATACCGATGGATTAACGGCCTTTTGGGAACGCGTGAATTTTCCCGAAAAGGTGTGGAACTCCATTTTTATTTCCGGAACCGTCGCAGTCTTAGGCGTGCTGTTGTCGATGCTCAACGCGTTTGCTCTTGGGATCGGCCGCATCAAGGGCCGCATGTGGATCGTGGTCCTAATTTTGCTTGCCAACATGCTGCCCCAAGAGGTGCTGCTTTACCCGCTGTACTTCATGTTTCGCAGCGTTGGCTTATATGACAACCAGTGGGCCGTAATCGTGATCTTCACGGTGATACAAAGCGCATTTGGTACCTACCTGCTGGCGACACTGTATTCGACGTTCCCGAAGGAACTTTTAGAAGCAGCCGCAATTGATGGAGCATCGCGGTGGCGGACCCTGTGGCGCGTTGTTTACCCGGTATCGCGTCCCACACTGGCAGTGCTTTTAATTTTCTTCTTCATCTGGACCTGGAACGAGTTTTTAATCCCGCTCACCTTCTTAGTGTCGAACGCGACGCAAACCGTGCCGGTGGCGATCACTGTGCTGCAGGGCGATCGGCTTATGGACGTAACCACGACCAGTGCCTCGGCACTTTTAGGGCTCATACCCACCTTGATTTTCTTCCTAATTTTCCAACGAACCCTCACCCGAGGCATCACGGCAGGAGCAGTTAAGTAATGAAATTTACCGATGGTTTTTGGTTAAACCGCCCCGGCGTCAACGCGCAGTACGCGGCCGAAGCCTATGACATTGAACCCGCCACCGGTCCGCACGGCGAAGAGTTAAAAATCTATGCGCCCACGCGGGTAATTGCCGATCGCGGGGACACCCTAAACCGCGCATTGTTGACCATTACGCTCTTTAGCCCGCGCCCCGGAGTCCTGGGAGTGCGCACCGAACATCACCAGGGTGGTCGGGCTCATAAGGGGTTTGACTTAGACGGCGTTGAAAGCGGCGCCGGAAAGGTAGAAATTGCAGACTCTGGCGCCACATTTTCCACCGGGGACCTAAGTGCCCGAATTACCCGCGGGGCCCCGTGGAATCTTTCCTTTTATTCCAAAGGCAGGCGCCTGACTACCTCCGGGCATAAATCCATCGGCTATATGCAACTTGGCCCCGGTGCCACCGTCACCACCGAACCCGCCGGCGTTACCGGCGTAACCAAAACCGGGCTCGCACCGCATGACACTTATATGCACACCCAACTTGGGCTCAGTGTCGGGGAACTGGTCTACGGGCTCGGCGAGCGCTTTGGCCCCCTGGTGAAAAACGGCCAAACCGTCGATATCTGGCAAAGTGACGGGGGAACATCTTCTGAACAGGCGTATAAGAATGTGCCTTTTTATCTGACCAACCGCGGCTATGGCGTATTGGTGAACCATCCCGAACACGTCTCATTCGAAGTCGGCAGCGAGGCCGTGGAACAGGTGCAATTCTCGGTTGCGGGGGAGCGGCTGGAGTACTTCATTATTGATGGCCCCACCCCGGCAGATGTGCTTGACAACTACACCCAACTAACTGGCCGGCCCGCCCAGGTTCCGGCCTGGTCTTACGGGCTGTGGCTGTCGACCTCCTTCACAACCAACTACGACGAGGAGACCGTTAACCACTTCATTGACGGCATGAAAGAACGCGATCTGCCGCTGGAAGTTTTCCACTTTGACTGCTTTTGGATGCGCGAGTTCGACTGGACATCTTTTGAATGGGATCCGCGCACCTTTCCCGACCCCGAAGGCATGCTTGCCCGCCTGCAAAAACAGGGCCTACGCCTCAGCGCCTGGGTCAACCCCTACATCGCCCAAAGGTCCGCATTTTTTGATGAGGGCTTAGCTAACGACTACTTCGTCAAACGACCCGACGGCAGTGTCTGGCAGTGGGACATGTGGCAAGCGAGCATGGCACTGGTTGATTTCACCAATCCGGACGCCAAAAAGTGGTATCAAAACAGGATTCGCAAACTCCTTAAACAGGGAATCCACGCCATAAAAACCGACTTCGGGGAACGGGTTCCCGTCGACGTTATCTGGCATGACGGAACCGATCCATACGTCATGCATAACTGGTACGCCCAGATATACAACGAAGCAGTTTTTGAAGTGATGGAAGAGGTCTTAGGCCGGGGCCAAGCCGTCCTTTTTGCACGCGCGGCCACCGCCGGCGGGCAAAAAATGCCGGTCCACTGGGGCGGGGATAACTCCTCCACATTTGAATCCATGGCCGAATCGCTGCGCGCAGGTCTTTCCATGTCGCTGTCTGGATTTGGGTACTGGTCCCACGACATTGGCGGTTTTGAAGGCAGCCCCGATCCGGCAGTTTTTAAACGCTGGCTGGCCTTTGGCCTGATGTCTTCCCATTCGCGTCTTCATGGCTCGCGCAGTTATCGCGTGCCGTGGATTTTTGATAACGGCCAGGAAGCACCGGGCCAAAGCGCCGTCGATGTTACGCGTCGATTTACCGACTTGAAGAAGCAACTGATGCCTTACCTGTATGAGGCGGGACTTGAAGCGCACAATTGTGGCCAGCCAGTCATGCGGCCCATGGTGTTGGCGTTCCCCAATGACCGCGCTACGGAATACCTGGACCGCCAATACCTTTTGGGGCCGGATCTTCTCGTTGCGCCAGTGCTGTCAGAAACCGGACAGGTGGACTACTACCTACCCGCTGGACGCTGGACCAACTTGCTCACCCACGAAACCGTGACCGGAGGAACCTGGCGAGAAGAAACCCATGATTTTTCTTCCATGCCCCTGTGGGTTAAAGAAAATGCGGTACTCATAACTCAAGAAATGGCCGAAACCTTCGAGAACGACTATTCCCAAAATGTGCTACTCACCATCTATCCGGGCACCAAAGACACCACAGTGGCCGCCACCAACCCGGCCACGGGCGAAAAAACCACCTTTGAAGTGCGCCGAAATTCCGGCGGCGTGACCGTCACAGCTGATCGCGACGTGCCATTTGCCGCCTGCATCCCCGGCGGCGAAAAGGTCACCGCCACCTCGGGCCGCCTGGAATTACGTAACGCGTGAAAGCGAGCTACAAGGCCGTGCCCGAAACCGCAAATAAAACTGCCCGCCCCCTGCCGGCTGACTTCACCCTCGGTTCAGCAACCGCCGCATACCAAGTTGAGGGAGCAGCGAACGAGGGCGGGCGTGGCCCCTCAATTTGGGACACCTATTCCCACACGCCCGGAAAAATCTGGAACTCAGATACCGGCGATTTAGCGTGTAATCACTACCACCTGATCGAATCTGACCTGGATTTGATGGCTGAACTGGGGCTGGATGCCTATCGTTTTTCGATTGCGTGGCCCCGGATCCAACCCACCGGAGTGGGGCCGCAAAACGAGACCGGTCTCGATTTTTATGATCGGCTCGTTGACGGTCTCCTCGCACGCGGAATCCGGCCCATCGCCACCCTCTATCACTGGGACTTACCCCAAGCCCTGGAAGATGCGGGCGGCTGGCCGGCGCGCGAGAGCGCACTGGCTTTTGGTGATTACGCCGAGATTATGGGACGGCGCCTGGGGGACCGGGTCGCAATGTGGACGACCCTGAATGAACCGTGGTGCAGTGCGTACTTGGGTTACGCCTCCGGTGCCCATGCACCCGGCCGCACTGAGCCGGCTGCCGCACTGGCCGCCGTCCATAATTTAAACCTCGCCCACGGTCTGGCCCTGCAGGCTTTACGCGCAGCCGTGACCAACGAACCCGATTATTCGGTGACGTTGAACTTTCACGTCCTCCGCTATGCCGGGGATTCGGGTCGAGAAGCGGCACGCCAAATCGATGGATTGGCTAACCGAGTTTTTCTTCAGCCCATGTTGGAGGGCAAGTACCCCGCCGATGTCATTGCGGACACCGCCTCCGTCACCGATTGGTCTTTTATTAAGGACGGCGACGCGCAAGTAATTCAGCAACCGCTCGACGTGTTGGGGGTAAATTACTACTCGACTACTCGGGTGGATTTGTGGGACGGAATATCGCAGAAACAGTCAGCTGACGGGCATAAGAACGTGGGCCACTCACCCTGGCCCGGGGCAGATCGGGTGGAGTTTTTGCCCATGCCGGGCCCGTATACGGCAATGGGTTGGAACATTGATCCCGATGGGTTGCGCGAACTCCTCGTCGATTTGGGGGAGCGGTACCCCGATTTGCCGCTGATGGTTACGGAAAACGGCGCTGCCTTCGCCGATGAAGTCGTAGCTGACCCTTCGCGAACTAGCGGCAAGGCAGTGCACGATGCGGAACGCACAAAATATATTCACGACCACATTGGCGCGGTACTTGACGCGATCGAGCAGGGCGCGGACGTGCGCGGATACCTGGTGTGGTCCCTGTTAGACAATTTCGAATGGGGCTATGGGTATTCCAAGCGTTTTGGTATCGTGCACGTCGACTATGACACTTTCGAACGCATTCCGAAAGACAGCGCACTGTGGTTCCAAAAGCTGTGTGCCCAGCGCATATTGAGATGACACAGGCACAGGTCGCTTGCTGCGCGGCATCCGGCGACTAGGCACCGCCGCGCGAAAGGCCAATCGTCATTGCCGTAATTGAGCGCGGGAGTTTAGGCTTCCTATCAACACAATAGGAGTGCGAAGGATCAACGATGAGACTTAAGGGCATTGACCCACTGCTTAGTCCCGCTCTATTGGAAACACTTGCTGCCATGGGGCACGGTGACGTGCTTGCGGTAGTGGACCGGAACTTTCCCGGGGCCTCCACTACGCAGCGGCTAATTGAAATGCCGGGTATAAGTGTCGATGCGGCGCTCGCAGCAATCATGACGCTCTTTCCCGTTGACGACACATTTGAAACACCGGCGGCCTGGCGCATGGGCGCTGTGGGGGAGGAACAAACAGTACTGCCCGTACACGCGGCAGTCCAGGAAGTCTTGAATGCCGCTGAAGACCGCGAAGTAGAAGTCGCGCCGCTGGAGCGGTTCGAGTTCTATCGCCGAGCACGGGAAGCCTTCGCCGTGGTGCAAACCACCGAGGAGCGACCCTATGGATGTTTCCTAATTGCTAAAGGCGTGGTTTGAGGCAGCATTGTCGCCACCCTATTTCGACGCGAGACTCAGCTAATGAGGGCAAAAAATCAAACTATTCTAAAGTCAGGGTCGTTCGGTAGTTTCGAACCCGGCCGGGCTCGAGAAGAATGATCTCATTATCTTTCTCGGCCTGAGCACGCCCGGAGTCTTTAGACGTAGCGGGCTCCACTCCGAGGACGTTGACACCTGGGCTAGCATCTCGCCATAAAATAAGCATTGGCCAATCCTCATTGTGCTGGGCAACACTGAATGTGATCCCTGCAGGTGATTTAACAACTGTCGTTGTGATTTCACCATTTGGTTCGAAATATGCAACTATTTCAGGGCTCGGGTGCTCTTCTAACTCTAAATGCCACGGTAAATGCCCAATCGGTTTTCCAACTGGATCTCGAGTGCCTATTAAAATTGCGTTTGTTGCCACAGTGCTTCCGGGCGCAACTAGCGGATAGCCAAGATTTATATGATGCCGGAACATGTGTCCCGTGGTTTGAAACCCTGCGTTAGAGACGGTGTCACTAATGGTTATCTTGGGTTGGGACGTGCTAGCTATAATTTTGCGATTAAGAACTAGTGGAACCTCGCCGAGTCCCGCTTCGATGATAGTTCCTGTGATTTCAATGCTTTTCTCATTTAAATGTTCGATAAATTGCCAGTGTACGTTTTGCGCGGGAATGTGCCCAATACGCCCGTGCAATCCGTAGTGTTTTCCGTTCACAGTTGATGGTGCTCCGGTGGAGCGCAAGCCGCATGTCGTTAGAAGGCCGCCCGAAAAGGTTTGCGTCCACCCATTGCCGTGGGGCTCGAAGCGACTCGAAGCAGATGTTCCCTGAATCGGCCTCCAAGCGATCGGATTTCCGTGTGCATCGGCCCAGCCGATGTCCAAAGCTCTATCTATCAGGACATCGAAGGAAAACCCCTGGGGATTTCGGATAGCCAAAATAGGGGTGCCGCGCGCTGAGCCGTCTTCATGAGTCAGCCGTTCAACTTTTACTAGTTGTTCTGGCGAACCGGTTAGCTTCTGGAGTGTGGAACCATAATCCATACCGTTTTCCATCAGCCCGCACCACGTACTTCCGCCGAGGAAGAGCGACGCGCTCCGATTGCTATAGCTGTGACAAGTACGGTTCCTGTCAAAACGTATTGCCAGTAGGACGCCACACCTAAGAGGTTTAGGGCGTTGTTTAGCACTGCGAACAAAATTGCACCTACGAACGTGCCAAACGCAGTGCCGCGCCCGCCTCGAAGGGCCGTTCCGCCAACGACAACTGCGGCGATGACATCCATTTCGAATCCGATGGCCATATTGCCTTCTGCGGATGCCAAGCGGCCAGACATGAAGACACCAGCTAAAGCGAAGCAGATTCCCGCCACTACGAAGACAAGGACTTTAGTTCGTTTTACCGGCATTCCCGCTAGAACAGCGGCCCGTTCGTTAGAGCCGAATGCGCGTAGCGTTCGCCCAAAGTAAGTCCGATAAAGCAAGCAATAAGTCAAAAAGGCGGCAGCAATGAAAATCAAAAATGGGACTGGTATACGCCCAATAGTCTCGGTTGTAAAGGAACGATAGTTACTAGAAGTAATGCTGACCACATTTCCTGACGTCCAAATGAAAGCCACGCCCAGAAACAGATACAACGTTCCCAAGGTCGCGATAAAAGGCGCTATTCGGACGTAGGTGACCAGCAAGCCGTTGAATAAGCCGAGAAGTGCCCCAATCACCAGGGCCAGTGCTAAGGCGCCTCCAATTGTCGTATAAGGCAGGACCGTTGCTACGGCAATGGAGCTGACAGCGATGACGCCACCGACTGATAAATCGAGTATTCCGCCTGCGATAAGAAGGGTCATCCCGCATGCGGCCAGACCCACAAATGTTGCCTGGAAAAGGACGTTGGAAATATTTCCGCCGCTCCAAAAAGCCGGCTTTAAAATTCCGACACCGATGCAAAGTAAAACCAAAATTCCCAAGAGGTACTGGCGTGAAGCGAAGTCAAAGATCGTACCTAGGAGCGGCTGCTTACTGTTTTCTTCTGAAGCCCGGCTTCGGCTCGCCCCTATTGTCCGTTCTTGGGTGGCAGCATTCTTAGTCATTAGTTCCTTCCCTCCAACATGCGGCGTACCGCGGAGCGTTGTGCACCGTCAATGCTGAGCGCGAACACAAGCAAGGCTCCGAGCGCAACATACTGGTAGAACGAGGGCACATTGAGAAGATTGAGTCCGGAATTAATCATCGAAAGCAATGCAGCAGCGATAAAGGTGCCCCCGATCCTGGGGCGTCCACCAGCCATGCTCGTGCCGCCGAGCACAACGATGGCAATAGCCTCCAACTCCAGACCGGAAGATATTGAACCGTTCACGACGCCGAGTTGACTCGCTAAGAACACACCGGCTATGCCGGCCCCTGTACCCGCCGCCACATAGGAGAATAGAAGAATACGATTTATTTTCACGCCGGTATCGAGGGCAGATTCTGGGCTGCCGCCAACGGCAACGAGGTGCTTACCAAAGCGCGTACGGTCAAGGGCAAAAGCCATTGCAATACCAAGCACTACGGCCGCAATAAACGGAACTGGAACGCCTAACAGCGAGCTGGTAGCGATGGAATTAAACCCCGTAGAGGTGCTTGCAATTGGTGCTCCACCGGTAAACAGCAGTACAACACCTCGGTAGACACTTAGGGTGCTTAGGGTTGCAATGAAACCCGGCACTCTAAAGCGCGTTACTAGTATGCCGTTCACTAGGCCGAGTAAGGCTCCGACTACCACTCCCGCCAGCGATCCTGCTAACGGCCCCATTGAATTCACGACCGCAACCGTGATACACGCCGTCAAAGCCTGCGCGGACCCGACTGACAAATCAATTCCGCGGACTGCAATGACGACCGTCATTCCATATCCAACAAACGCCAAGATCGCGGCATTAACCAGCATGTTGGTTATGTTTGAAGACGAGATGAAATTGGGAATAATGAATATTCCAGCCAGTAGTACCAGAATAAATGGTATTAAGACTCCGGCGTTTTGAAATACGCGTCTGCGCTGCTCGGCTTTTCGCGCGCGTTCTGCTGATCGTTTACGGTCGTCATCGACAAGTTCCTCGACGACCGCGGCAGTTGAATCAGCCATTAAATAACTCCTTTGTGCCTTGGCCGACTGATGCTGCAACGATGTTTTCTTCCGTTACGTCAGTACCACGAAGCTCGGCCACTTCCCGGCCCGTAAAATATACGATGCACCTTTCCGCAATGGCGGCTAATTCTGGCGCATCAGAACTCGATACCACGATTGCAACACCTGCTGCGGCAAGCTGCTTTATCAATTCGTAAATATCGACCTTTGCTCCAACGTCAACACCCCGGGTAGGTTCGTTGAGAAGCAAAACTGCGCAGCCAGAAAGCAACGATCTCCCAAGGAGGACTTTTTGCTGGTTGCCGCCTGAAAGATTTCCTATGAGCTGCCGTCCATGTGGAACGCGGATTCTCATATCGTTGCGTAGTGACTCAAATTGTTTCCGCTCGTCTTTTGGGACTGGAAAAAGTCTCGGCAGAACTGGTAGGTCTTTACGGTCGCGGGAGACCATCGCGTTTTCAGTGACATTCAAATGTGGGAGGATGCCTTCGCTTTTCCTGTCTTCAGAAAGCATAAAAATGCCGTTCTTTAAGGCGTCCCTACTCGACCGTAGCTTTACTCGCTTGCCGTCGACATCGACATGCCCACCGGTGGGTGTCAGATCGCCATATAGAGCGCGAGTTAGTTCAGTTCGGCCAGAACCAACAAGGCCTGCAAGCCCGACGATTTCTCCCGCGCGTACGTTGAGATTGAACGGTGTGGCGATGCCAGGTATTTGTAGGTCAGATACTTCTAGACGCATCGAAGCCTGAGATGCCTCCGCGGGTGCGCGCTCAAAAGTCTCGGGCTTCCGTCCCAGCATGTGCTCGACTAGCTGGGCTTCGTTCAGATTCTTAGTTGGCTCATTCGCTACTAATGATCCATCTCGCAAAACGGCCACTTCGTCACAAATCTTGAATATTTCATCCAAATGGTGAGATACATAGATGATCGCTTTGCCTTGCGCTGCGAGCCGCTGAACGATTGAAAGAAGACGCGAGATTTCCGATCCGTTTAGTGCAGCGGTTGGTTCGTCCATGATGAGAATACTGAAGTCACGCGAAAGAGCACGGGCTATCTCGATCATTTGACGGTCGCCGACAGTGAGAGAAGCGACGAGCCTATGCGGATCTAAATCTAATCCCAGTTGATCTAAGATTTCAGAAGCCCGCCGCGTTGTAGATGTTTTATTTACTACAGATGCTTTTGTGATCTCGTGACCAAGAAAAATATTGTCCGCAATGGATAATTCGTCTACGAGACGAAACTCTTGGCTTACGACGCTTATTCCTGCGGACTGAGATTCTGCAGAATTCCGGAAATTCTGTCGTTCGCCTCGGATCTCAACGATGCCGTCTTTTGGTTGCTCAATACCGCCGAGCACCCGAATGAGCGTGCTTTTACCAGCTCCGTTTTCACCTACAAGCCCAAGTATCTGTCCAGTGTTTAATTCAAGTGATACACCTTTAAGCGCCTTAACCCCGGGATACTCTTGGACGATACGATCGACCTCGAGGACTGGTGCCACGATCGAGCCTCCAAAACTTTTAATAGAGGGGCGGAGCCAGGTATAGCGCTCCGCCCCTTGTGCCGCCTGATTAATTTAATCCTGTGCCGCCCGCGAATCGCGGAACTCATCTAGATTCTCAGCTGTGACGATTTCCACAGGGAAGAGGACTGTCTTTTCTTCCTCGTCATCGTATTCAACATTGCCGTCAAGCAGCGCAAGAACAGTTTCGACTGCGCGGATGCCTTGTCCATATGGGTCTTGGGCCACCGTAGCGCTCATTTTTCCTTGTTCAATGAGGTCTAACGCACCATCGGCCCCATCGAAGCCGATAAGAATAAAGCCATCATCGACTGACTTTCCCGCGGTCTCCATAGCTCGTTGAGCCCCGATGGCGGAATCATCGTTCGCGGCATAAATTACTTCGAGGTCTGGGTTGGCTGAGAGCATGTCTTGTGCGGCTGCAAAACCACCATCGACAGTATCGTTTCCATCGAGGCTGGAGACGATTTCGAAGTCTTCATGCTCCTCCATCTTCGCGACGAATTCCTCCACACGCTCTTCGCCGACGACGGAGCCAGCATGCAGCTCGATCACGCCTACTTTGTGCGGACCATCATCCTCACCCAGCTCTTCTATTACGTAGTCGGCGGCAAGTGCCCCACCTTCAGTGTTATTGGACTGGATGTATGCGTCATAGTCACCTGCAGTGCCGATGTCTGAGATAACCACCGGGATGTTCTCATCGTGCGCGGCATCAATTGTGGTTGGCAGGGCCGAAGGTTGGACGGGGGTGATGATCAATCCGGAAATTCCTTGATTAATTAGATCTAGACTGCCGGAAACTTGTTGTTGTTGATCGGATTTCTGGTCAACAACTGTCACTTCGATGCCCTCGCGTTCAGCGGCTTTTTCAACACCGGCTGCGTACGATTGCCAATACGGATTTTGTAGGTCGTAAACGGAGTAGCCGAGTGTGAGTGGGTCTTTCTTTTCAAACTGAGTCTCGTTTTGGGATGAAGCGCCATTGTCTCCATTTGAGTTGTCGGGTTCGTCTGCACCGCTTGCACATGCTGTCAACATGAGACCCGCGCTGGCGATTGCCGCGACAATAGATGTGGAACGCATCGTTGCCTCCTGACGATTTATACGTCTAGTTAGTTATTTTGCGAAATTAACGGATTTTTGTGGTTAATCTGCCGGTGTTAGCGGCTTCGGTTATGAAGTCGTTGTCATGAAGATGTGCCCAAGACGGCAAAGGAGCAGGCTTGTCTTGCGCGTGTTCTGTCGGTTCATGGCTGTATGTTGAGACTTCCCGAACTACCAGAGGAACCGGGGAGTCTTTTGGGCACCCGAATGCGTGCAAATGCTTACGATGCATCACGAATTTTGGGTCGCCGGCACTCAGTCGCACGTAACTCGTTAGATCTTTATATGAAGCGGCACGGCCCTCTGGGAGCTCGATTCCTTCTGGCCATGCTTCGCCGGGCTGCATGGGACGGAACTCGAGAGGTTTTTCGTCGCCCATGGCAATGGGGTCAGGTGAGTAAAAGACGTCCATTTCACCTAGAACTACCTCATAACTCTCCGTCTTCCGCTGGTGATAGTGGGGCGGGCAAAACTTCCCTGGATGAACGATCATCAACTTGTCGCAAAGCCCGCCGTATTCCGCGTATTTTGCTGCTCCTTCCGGCAGGCCGTCTACAGCTCCTTCGTTCAGGGATTCGAAGATAATCATGACTTCATATGGTTCTCGAGACCATATGCCCTGCTCGAATGCTTGATACTGGTCATCGCCAAAGATGATGCCTGCGCTGTCGTTGATCATGTCGGGTGTAATGGGGTACCGAAGCGCATGTGCGAGGCCGACGGCTTCATTAATCCACTCATCGTATTCGCGGCGAGTTACGTATTGCCTAGTCAAGATCTCCTCCGTTGGGCTCGACCGAACTGTGTTATTGGAACGGTTCAATGAACCGGTTCATTAATTATGCATGAGTATCGTCCAATGTCAAACGGGCTAGCGTCGCGCCTTTAGAGACCCTGTGAAAACGTGGCCGTAGAGCGTGGGGGCACCGGAGGCTCAGGTTCTACTTAGCGTGCAAGGGGAAATGACGTGCCTCGCAATCCGCAAAACAACGACGTTGG
>JAJYRW010000023.1 GCA_021793895.1 Actinomycetes bacterium | reverse complement strand
ACGAGCTGGACATTGCCATTGTTGATGGGCTTGATTGCGGCGCAGCCGGGGCCGATCACATCCGAATTAACTTCGCTACTGCCCCGCACGTTTTAGAGGAAGCTTTAGCCCGCCTGGGTTCGTTCTTAACGGCTTGAGGCTGCTAGTGTCTACCTTCGGTCCCCTTGCCCCCGTAGCTCAGGGGATAGAGCGCCGTCCTCCGGAGGCGGAAGCGCAGGTTCGAATCCTGCCGGGGGCACTTTTTCGCCACAGTGCGCCATTGCCGCGCATGAAAACAGCGACCCGCTGAGTAGTTGTGTTCCCAGAGCATTCTTGACAGAGTTTGAATGCGCGCCTTTTGTTAGCGCTACCAAACCCATCGACGAAGATAGAGAAGCAATGAGGCAACGCTTAGGGCGATGGCACACCGCCACGATTGGTGCAGCCATCACAGCATTGACATTTGCAGGTCTGCCTGCAGCGGCACAGCCAACTGCCACCTCCCCGGCTGCTGCTGAGGAGTATGAAGCCGGATATTTATGGACCCACTTCGCAGTTGAAGGCGGATACGAGAAAATCTTTTTTGGCTACAGCCAAGATGGCCTGCACTGGGAAAAACTCAACGACAATAAGCCGATCCTGCAAAATAATGACCCCAAAGGGGATGGCGGCGTTCGCGATCCCCACATCATCCGCTCTCCCGAGGGGGATAAGTACTGGATCATCGGAACGGATCTCCATGCTGAAGGCGGAGGCGAAGGGGGATCTGGATGGGATCAATACAACGCCAGCCAAAACCTCGTCGTGTGGGAATCCGAGGACCTGGTCAACTGAAGCAAGGAAAAAATTGTCTTTGCTGGGTTTGAACACGCTGGCAATGTCTGGGCGCCCGAAGCAATCTGGAACGAAGAAACAGGTGAGTACTACGTCTACTGGGCCGGCCGTGATCAGCGCCAAGAGGGAACTTCTGCTGACGCGCTGCGCGTTTATCTGACCAAGACGAAGGATTTTACTGAATTTAGTGACCCTGAAGTTTGGCTGTCGCTTAATGATGGCGACGGTGGCCCCAACATCATCGACACCACAATTGCCAAGGAGGGTGACACCTATTACCGGTTCTCCACTTCTGACTGGCACACGGTAGTCGATACCGCTACAAGTCTTGATGGCCCCTGGGAGAACCAAATCGCACGCGGTGAAGCAGCAGACCACGGGCTGAACTCCCATATCGAGGGCTTAACGGTCTACCAGCTGCCGGACGGCACTTGGGCTGTTATGGGTGATCACGGCGGATACATTGCTCACACGGCCGAAACTCTCAAAGGTCTGCAATTTACCCAGCTGCAGCGCGGCTCAGGAGAAAACCAGTATTCCTTTGATGAGACGTTCCGCCATGGCACGGTAATTCAGCTGTCGGCCGCCGAAGAAGAGCGGCTGCTTGCAGTCTACGGGAACACGGAAGAAGAGCCGTATGAACCGGTCGGCTTGCTCGCTGAGTACACCTTTGAAGACGGCACTCTGGCGGACAGCGCCGGCGACCACGATCTGGTGACGCATGGCAGCGCCGCGGTTCAAAGCGATGACGAGCGCGGCCACGTGCTGTCACTCGACGGCGCAAATGGCGGTTTTGCCGAGTTCCCACGCGGCATGTTTGACCGGCTCGATCAACTAACGATTTCACTGGACATGAAATCGGATAAGGACAGCGGGAACTTCTTCTCCTTCGCCTTTGGCCAAGATAATCAGCGCTACTACTTCCTGCGGGCTCGCGGGGATGAGTTCCGCTCGGCCATCACGAACGATTCGTGGGGCAGTGAAGGCGCCGTGACTGGCGAGGTCGTGGACGGTTCTTGGCACCACTACGACATTGTCTTTGACGACAACGTCATGACGGTTTACGTCGATGGCATCAAAATGGGAGTAAATGACGAGCTGGGCACTAACGTCTCGGGCCTGGGCCGCGGTTTAATTGGATACCTCGGCAAGTCCTTCTACGGCGAAGACGGTTATTTCCAGGGCGCCTACGACAATATTCACATTTACGACGAGGCGCTCGATGAAGATGATCTGCTCGGAGAAGATCAGTTGATCGACGTATCGCTTGCTGATTCTGATGTGCTGAAAATCGATCCCATTGTCGCTGCAACGCACCGCAACGTCACGTTCCCCGTTGTTCCGGGAACTGATCTGACAGCACTTGCCCCCACCTTTGACACGGCAAAAGACGTCACCGTTACGCCTGCCTCGGGTGAGGAAGTCGATTTGACCGAGCCCGTTACCTACACTTTGACCCTCAGTGATGGCTCAAGTGCCGAGTGGACCATGAAGGCCATTGAGATGCGCTCCCCCTGTGCTACCGGGAATGTACGCCGACCCGAACATCGCTGCTTTCGGTGATACGTACTACATCTACGCCACCACTGATGGGATCCCCGGCTGGGGCGGTAATGAGTTCTATGTGTGGAAATCCAAGGACCTAGTGAATTGGGAGCGCGCCGAAGAGCCGTTCTTAACCCTTGACGGCGAGAACGGCAATGTTCCGTGGGCATCCGGCAACGCCTGGGCTCCCACGATCATCGAACGCGATGGGAAGTACTACTTCTACTTCTCCGGCCACAATGATTCTGTGGACCGCAAGACCATCGGTGTCGCGGTTGCAGATCACCCCGAGGGCCCGTTCACAGCCGAACCCGAGGCAATGATTCTCAACAATGAAGAGGTCACTTCCGGGCAAGCTATTGACCCGGCTGCCTTCCACGATCCCGAGAGTGGGAAGTACTTCCTGTACTGGGGTAACGGCAAGCCGGTCTACGCCGAACTGGCCGATGACATGGTGTCTCTCAAGCCGGGGACCATCAAGGAAATGCACGGGCTGAACGACTATCGCGAAGCAACTTTCGTTAACTACCGCGATGGCCGGTATCACCTGACGTACTCCATTGATGACACCGGTTCGCCGAACTACCGGATTGGCTATGCAACTTCCGATAGCCCGCACGGCCCCTGGACCTACCGCGGTGTCATTTTGGAGAAGGATCCGTCGCTGGGCATCTTGGGTACGGGTCACAACTCCGTATTGCAGGTGCCAGGCACCGATGACTGGTACATGGTTTACCACCGCTTTGCGATCCCTGACGGTGCTGGCCACAAGCGCGAGACCACGATTGACCGCCTCACGTTCGATGAGGACGGATTCATGGAGCCCGTAATCCCGACGTTGGAAAGCGTCGACCCGCAGTTCATCGATGCTGATCAATCGCCCGATCCCGAACCGGACCCGGGCGACGGATCCGAAGATCCAGGCGATGGCTCGGAAGATCCAGGCGATGGGTCCGAGGATCCAAGTGACGAGGGCAACGGTTCCGGCGATGAACAGCCGATCGCCGACCCCGATGGCGATTCGAACGCCGGTAAACAATTACCACGTACCGGCGCCGACAACATCGCACTGATCGCTTTGGCGCTTAGCCTTCTTGCAGCAGGTGGCGCTGCAGTTTGGGCCCGCGGGCGCGAGCGCGCAGGTGAACTGACGGAGTAGTCCGTCGGTGATGCCCCCGCTGTTTCATTTTCTTGAATACAAACCACATAGTTGACCCAGAAAAACTAAGGGGTGCTCTACTTCAAATTTCAAGCTATGGATTAATAGCGCAACTGCGCGTAGTGTTAGCGCTAACCTCCGATTGGGCGGCTCGATATTTAGCGCGCAACGCCATAAGCGGATCTCAATTTTGAAGACTGAAACTCTGACTCAACGAGGAGTAACGAGACATGGTTACGGCAACGGCCTCTACGAAAAATAGAAGCTCGGGTACCAAAACAGCATACGGCCTAGCAGCAGCCACAGCCTTAATGTTGGCGCCAGTGATTCCGGCTGCAGCCGACAATGGTGACGACCCTTTTTCTATTCCGCTGGCTTCATTTGACTTTAACGATCCTGAAACAGGATTCTCGGGAGCTGGAGCTGCCGCAACCTGACTCGTGCCACTTTTCCTTTTCTTGGTGTTCTGAGAGGTGTTTGTGCTGGTCAGCGGGTTGCGGAGGCGTGAATTGACACACCCCGGGCTGGGTATGCTTGGGCTTCATGGTGTTCGTGCGGAAAGTGCCTGGCCGCCCGGGAGCGACGAAGGTGCAGATCGCGGAGCGTCGCGGTGGGCGTGATGTTGTCCTTGAGCATGTGGGCACGGCGCGTAGCAAAGCAGAGTTAGCGGCGTTGATGGCGTTAGCGCGCAAGAAAATGCGCCCCGGTCAGGGCCAACTTGACCTCGATCTATCTGCTGGCGCGAATCCGACGGGAACTGGCGTGATCACCGGGAAACGCTCGGCACTGTTGTGGCGGGTGCTGGAAGATACCTATGCCCGCCTGGGGTTCGATGTGGTGGGTGATGAGGCGTTCAAACAACTTGTGCTTGCCCGGTTGATCGAACCGACTTCTAAGGCAGATTCGGTGCGCGTCCTTGATGAAATCGGCGCCTCGCATGCCTCACTGCGGACGATGTTTCGCTCCCTAGCTCGGGCTCAGGAGCGGGATTATCGTGGTGCGATCGCTAAGGCCTGTTTCACTCACGCCAGCACCAGTGGGGATGTGAGTTTGTGCCTTTATGACGTGACCACCCTGTATTTCGAGGCCGAAGATGAAGACGCGCTGCGCAAAGTGGGGTATTCCAAGGAACGCCGCGTCGACCCGCAAATCGTGGTCGGGCTATTAGTCGATAGAGAAGGCTTCCCCCTGGAGATCGGATGTTTCGAAGGCAACCACGCGGAAACGAAAACACTGATCCCGATCATCGAGGGGTTCAAAGCCCGTCACAATCTGGAGGACTTCGTTATCGTCGCCGACGCTGGAATGTTATCGGCGAAGAACCTGACCGCTTTGGATGAGGCGGGCATGCGCTTCATCGTCGGGTCTCGGGCCACCAAAGCCCCTGTTGACCTAGAAGCTCATTTTCGGTGGCACGGTGATCACTTCACCGACGGGCGCATCATCGACACGATCACCCCCAAAGTCGGGGCCAAGGGCGTAAACGATGTGAATAAGCGCGCCGAACCGGTTTGGGACCCGAACCAGTTCCCCACGTCCTGGCGGGCGGTGTGGGCCTACTCAGCCAAACGCGCCGCCCGGGACAACAAGACCATCACCGCTCAGGAAAACCGCGCCAAAGCCGTCATTGATGGGCAAACAGCTCCTCGGACCCCGCGGTTCGTCAAAACGCGCCAGGGTAAACGCGTCCTTGATGAGGCCTCCATCGCCCGCGCCCGCAAACTCGTGGGATTGAAAGGATACGTCTCCAATATTCCCGCGAATTTAATGCCCGCGAACGAGGTTATTGCCAGCTACCACGATCTATGGCAGGTGGAGGCCTCATTTCGAATGAGTAAATCCGACCTGCGCGCCCGGCCGATCTTCCACCACACCCGCCAAGCGATCGAAGCGCACCTGACCATCGTATTCACCGCCCTGGCCGTTGCCCGCTACCTGCATAAAGTCACCGGATTCAGCCTGAAGAAACTCATCCGCACCCTACGCCCCCTGCAAGAAATCACCATCCAAATCGCCGGCCACGAACACACCGCCGCCGACCCCCTCACCCCCGCCGCCAACCAAATCCTTCACGCCCTCGAAATCACCCCTAACTGACACACCCCGGTGGCACGAGTCAGGTTTGACTTTAACGATCCTGAAACAGGATTCTCGGGAGCTGGAGCTGCCGCAACACCCAAGGGCGATCTTGAACTTGTCTCGGACGACGCCGGTGGCAAAGCAGTAAAGTTCGATGATAATTTTTGGCTGGATGTCACGAAAGAAAACGGAAGCCCGCTCTTAGACGGCATCGATGACGTTCAAATCTCCTATGAGGCAAAACCAAATTCTGAAGAAGGCAGTCAAAGCTGGACCGTGTTTGCTGCCCCCAACTCCGCCGCACAGGATTACGCAAACGAGCGCTACCTCGGCATTTTGGATTCGACTAGGGGCCTAACGGTCGAGCGCTACGCGAATGATGGTTCCGATAGAGATTCATCTGGAAATCTTTCAGCAGATTATACAAATGACGACTGGAAGAACGTCGAATTAGACATCACGGATCAAAGCGCAATCCTGCGCATTGACGGTGTCGAAGTAGCTTCAAATACTGATGGCAAACCACTGGCGCAACTTGTTGGTGGACCAAATGCGGTCTTTCAAATCGGAAAGGCGAACTGGTCTTCCAACGGTGAATACTTCAATGGCCTCATTCGCAATGTGGAGATTTCCACGACACCGCAAAACGCAATAAACCAAGCACTTTCACAAATAAAGGTCCCTCAATACGCTAATAGCGACATAGACCTGCCCTCAACTGGTGGACATGGAGCGGAATTCACCTGGGAGTCCTCTGCCCCCTCGATCATCGGCACCGACGGTAGTGTTTCACCGGGACAACACGACCAAGTCGTTGAACTCACCCTTACCGCCGAGCTCGCTGAAATTAGCGAAACACGGGAATTTTCGGTATCAGTCCCCGCGGAAATAAACGACATTGAAGGTGCAAAAGACGCCCTCTTGCTGCCCTACGTCCTCAGCGCTGGCGATGCGTTACCGCAGGGCATTCCAGGCGTCTCTGAAGTCAGTGTCGAATGGGTATCTGATAAGCCGGAGGTAGTAGATGAAACCGGCACGGTCTTGGGCGCCCCGGAAAGTGACCCGGTAGAGGTCGACTTCATTGCGACGGTAACCATGGGCGATCAGGTAGCTTCCAAAAAGTTTGAAGCGGTAATGGTTATGCCCAAAGCTGCTTCAACGCTGGCAACCTACACTCGCGATGCCACCATTGACGGTGGACTCCGCGTTGGTAATTCTATGCACTTGGGGCTTTCCCACGACGGGGAGGAATTCATCGGCCTAAACCAAAACTACGGCGTTGCATTCGCTGAAGCTGAAATCGTGACGAATGAAGAGAATAAAAGCCAAACAACGTCGATTCGTGGCCTCATCGATCCATTCCTTTTCCGTAAGGCGGATGGAAGTCACGCCTATGTTGCAATTTTGACGACGGTCGACGGCGAGCGTGTCAATCCAGGCCAAGTTCTCGTCTCTGACTCCGAAGACCTCGCTCAGTGGTCGGGCAAACCCAACGAAGATGAAATCGGAGGACTTGTCACAGTTAGTGATGACGACGAGCACTTCGATGCCGGATCTTTGACCGCAGGCTGGGATTCTGCCGCGGGCAACTACCGTATTGGTTGGAAGACCGGCGGAGCTCCCCAATTTGTCACTACGACGGATTTTGAGAATTTTTCAGAGGTCCAATTTGGCCCGAATTTTGGGAATACCGCGCCGACAGATTTGGGAATCCCGAACGCCCTTCCAAGCAACTCCATCGCTATCGAGCCTGAGTTGGCCGATTACGTTACGATGAAGCTTGGTCGCATTACCAATGTCGATCTAGATAATCCTGATGACATTATGGTGCCCGCCGGAACTGACGTTGAAGACATCGTTGAACGCATCGAAGGCGGCCAGGAACTGGAAAATGGCATACTGTCTAAAGGAGCTACCGCAACTGGACACTATTCCGATGGAAGCACCTTTGATTTCCGCGTTGACTGGGACGCCGATGAATTAGCCGATATTGACACCGAACGTCCTGGGGAATACACCGTTAGCGGGCAGATCATTCAACAAAACTTCGCCAACGACTATCCGGTGATGCAAAACCGTGCTGATCCCAACGTCGTGTATTGGGACGGTAAGTATTACGCAATGGGTACCAGTGACCGAGGCGGAGCCGAGGTACTCTTTATTCGCTCTGCTGACAGTCTCGCCGGTCTGAAAGATAAATCCGGCGGCCACGATGACCAGGGCGGATGGATGGTACCGGGCCAGGATCAATTCCTACTCGGCCCGGATGATGGATTTGGCCACTCTGGATTCCACTGGGCACCAGAAATGCACGTTGTCACGGATTCAAATGGCGACGACAATCTCTATATTTTCTACGCCACAAATCCGGCTCCCGATAATGACGGCACCGGTACGCCGTATCAAGGGCCGAACTGGATGGGTCCTGCCGCTTACGTGCTGGAATTGAAGCCCGGCGCAGATCCTATGGAAACTAGTTCTTGGATCGAGCACCGCGCCCTAAATAAAGACGGTGACCACCTATCCGACAGCGGATTGACCATCGACATGACGTACTTCGCTGTGGAAGGGCAATCGTACTTAGCGTGGAGTCAAGGAAACGAGACGTATGCAGGCGCAAAAGCTGATGTAACTATTGCCACCACCGATCCTGACAAGCCGTGGCAGATCACCTCTGATCCAGTTCGAATTATCCGCCCTGAATGGGGCTGGGAACTCGATGGCGTCTCGGAAGGTGCCAACGTCTTACTCAATGACGGCAAAGCCTATATGGTTTTCTCGGGTCAGATGGTTGGGCCGCAATATGCCACCGGCATGATGATCGCCGATCAAGATGCGGACCTGCTGGACCCCACAGCATGGACAAAATCCAACTACCCATGGCTCCATAACGGAGTTTTTGAAGGGCAATATGGCTTAGGTCATAACTCATATTTCAAAGACCCATACGGTGACGCATTCAACGTTTATCACGCCATCGCATCCGAAGACGGCGGAGAGCGTCACGCCGGAATTGTCCCCATCCACTACCGGGCCGACGGTTCCCCCGTGCTGGATATGAAACCGGATGAGGAGCTCCTTCCGGAATTCGCAGACAGCCAGGTCACGATCAACGTGATCGTTGAAGAGGAGCCTGACGGCGGCGGTGGCGAAGACCCAGAAACGCCCGAACCAACGCCGGACCCGACCGCTGGTCCCGAAGATCCAACAAATGATCAGGCGGCTGATCCAGGCGAAGAGCCGGAAGGCGGCATTCTGCCCGTAACCGGACCTCAATTCGCCATTGGATTGTTGATCCTTGCGCTTCTCCTGCTAGCTAATGGTGTGTGGATCAGGCGCTTGAAACACGAGCGGGACTAGTAGCCGACAACCAGAGTAAATACTGTTTGAACCTGGGAAGTGTTTACTCCACTACGTAAACCACCGGCCGGTGTGCAGATATTTCACTTTTATCTGAACCCCGGCCGAATTCATGACCGATGCATATTTCATTGACGTGCGTATAAATAGCAACAAAGGTAGCGTCGATTTTGCGCCGGTATCAGTGCTGACAAGCAGACATTGCTGCCCAGTTACTTCAGTAGTGATCCGGATAATTTTGTCACCGCAGGGGCGGAGAGGTTATTCATTGCCCCCCCTTACTACTCTGGCCCCCTGAATCGCAGCCCGCTATGCGGCCACAGCGCCAAGCGTCACGCTAATAGGACCATTCGCGAGTCAAGTATGGAGGCGACCGTGGCAAAGCTGTTACACGTCAGATCATTTATCGCGTGGGCGCCTTAGATGTGGCAAAAGTCGGTGCAGATCTGAACGAACTGTGCGATTGCATGACTCGATAAGTGAGGCCACGAGTTCCTTGGGCTGGCTTTCGACGAGCACGCCTTGCCCGGGCACTGGTTATCGAACTGTTGAACCGGGGTTCGACGGGCTCGAGTTTGGGGATCGGGAGTCAGTTCACGCGCGCGCGTAAGCGCATTGCGTTCCCCCGCGGCGGACGCGACCTCTAGTCGCCTAGCACTCTGAGCCATTCAGCAAGGCTTAGTTTGCACGGGTGCGACGGCGTTATGGCATCGTATGCATCGTCAACAACTCGGATCAATCCGTTTACCGGAACAGTGTAGGTTTGTCTGATTGCTGGGAGATGCCATGATCAATAGGTCACCCATTTGCGGCGCTGACCGTTGGTTCATTTCCCGCGTGAAACGCGGTCCAGTGCGCTGGGTCGCACGCACTGACAACGCACCCAAATCAACCTGTGACTTCAACTCGAGCATGGGCCGCGTGAGTTGTGCGTGGATGTATCAGTTGGTGTTGCTCGCCCGGGCGCCACACGGCGATCGGGATTTTTCTTCCGTCCAAGCGAAGCGGCCGGGTGCCACTCCCTCCATAAAAAAGAAGCGAAGTAACACCCGGCCGTGAGTTCGCGGCTTTAGTGGTTCCGCGAGCGCTTTCGCGACGTCGCAATCACAGCCCCGCCACCTATGACCAGCAGCAGCGCCAAGATAATGACGGTGGCGATCTCAGCTCCCGTACGGGGCAGAGTCCCAGCCGGTTTCTTAGCATCATCGCCCGGATCCTCGCCGTCACCCGGATCCTGGCCATCGCCCGGATCCTCGCCGTCACCCGGATCCTCGCCGTCACCCGGATCCTGGCCATCGCCCGGATCCTCGCCGTCACCCGGATCCTCGCCATCGCCCGGATCCTGGCCATCGCCCGGATCAGGCAGATCGTCAGTGGGGACGATTAATACCTGGTAATCCGTGAATGTGGTCCAGTCCTCCGCATAGGCACGCAGTTGTAGCGGCGTTTCTTGAGTTACTCCATCTTCGCTGAGAAGCGAAACGGAGCGGCTATGCGCATCGTCAATGAGTATTTCTTCACCATCAGGGGTTACAACCTTCAGCAATCCCGTGGCGAGTAGCAGATCAGCTGTAAATGAAACTTCACTTTGATCCGTTGGAATCAATAACTCATAGTCCGTAACGGAAGATTCGAAATCAGGTGTCAGGACACCGTTATCAAATTCCAAAGCGGATAATCCTGCATCGCTGTCATACACGAGATTTGCGGGATCCATGCCTGAGATCGCTAGATTGAAAATTCCACCTGCAAAACGATCCGCGACGAACTTCACGGTCACAACTGGGTTTCCGTCGTCATCTACCTTCTCATTGCCAGCTAAGAACTCCTCGTAGTCGATCAGATCGACTTCATCATAGAACTCGTCTCCGTGGTCGGAAGAGATCGTTTCAGACTTGAAGAGAACGTCGTTGATGTAGATGCTGAACGTGCGGCCAGCGTCTCCACCATAGTACGTGCGCACGAGGTAATTCGTCGCCCCTTCAGTGGCATCATACTTGAGGTCGTAACTGAACCAGCCTTCATTTTGAGCATCCCGGTACTCTCGGCCATTGAATGAGCCATTGCTGCTCTGTCCTCCAGTTTGGAGGTTTTTCGAGCGTTCGATGTTGTTGTTATCGAACTGGTTTATGTAGTCGTGCGTGTACTTTTCAGTTCGGGCGCGCTCCTTAGCGTCAAGGATTGCTTGCTGTGCCGGCTCTGAGTCCGGAATGGAGACCGTGAAATAGAGGCCATAGCGAGTATCTTTGAGCGAATACCATGGCTCAAATCGTAACTCGGCCGCCGCATGATCAACATTGCGGAGCGCAAATTCAAGGCCAGATCCCTCTTCACTCGTTCGAACGAGATTGTCTTGGATTTCTTCCTTCCAAAGATCGATATCTTCGGTGTCCGGCACGATTAATTTCGTAACGCTCGGATCGTGATTCGGCATCTTAACCATCACGCCCGCGTGATAGGTACTAAACGGCACGTCGCTCTCGAGCGGAGCCGCCAAAACGACCGGGCCGTAGGCGAACGCAACGAAGTAGTCGTTATCTGCTGTTGACTCTGCGCGGACCTCCATCGGAATGCTGTACTCGACTACGTCTCCGTCGCTGACAGGAACGGACAAGTATCCTTTGCTTGATGAAGGCGAGGTTTCCTCGCCATTGACCTGGAGTGTGACATCCCCGGCAGCCCAGTCGGGAACGCGCAATTTCAAGACAGCGTCATCAAAACCAGCAACGGTGAAAGTGGTGGTCTCACCGTCGGGAATCGTCGATTCTTGCTTAATTTCGGTGTCCTGGCCAGCAACGCGAAGAGTAGAACTGTAAAACATGTTCACGTAGACATCCGTGGCACCTTCGCGACGATCGATGAAGTAAATCGAATCGGCCAACTTAGACAGTCCCTCAAGACCGGTACCGGTGCAGCACCAAAATTCTGGGCTGTCATCCGAACCAAATACCTTAAAGTAACCTGCGTCCATTGGTTGGAAGTAGGTAGTCGCTCCCGTATCAGTGTCGACAGAGGCCATG